>JAGMBN010000141.1 GCA_023129655.1 bacterium
ATCATCTTTTATAGACATTATCTTTCCATACTTTTCCTTTGGAGAGTCATAAACAGCTATGTAATTATTAAGACTCTTGCTCATTTTATTTGCGCCGTCAGTGCCAATGAGGATCGGGAACAATATAGCTACTTGAGGTTCCTGAGAATATTTTCTTTGCATTTCTCTTCCTAACAATATATTGAATTTTTGCTCTGTAGCACCTAATTCAATATCAGCTTTAACCATAACAGAGTCATATGCCTGAAATATCGGATAAAGAAGCTCGTGCATAGACAAAGGCTGTCCTTTTTCATATCGTATTCTGAATGTCTCATGCGCCATTATCTGAGCAACTGTAAACTTGCCGAGAAGCTTTATTAAATTCATAATTTCCGTCTTTTCAAACCATTCACTCTGCCAATGAACTTCTGTTCTTTTTTTATCAAGCACAGTATATAACTGATCCATATATTCAGCTGCGTTATTTCTAACTTGTTCCTTTGACAAAGAAGGTCTTGAACGATCCATTCCCGTAGGATCTCCAATCTGGGCAGTGTAATCCCCTATTATTACTACTCCGATGTGTCCCATATTTTGCATTTGTCTCATTTTCTTAACAGGAACCATATGCCCTATGTGAATATTTGCTGTAGTAGGGTCTATACCATACTTCACTCGCAGAGGTCTTCCAAGAGCCAATTTTTTATTAAGTTCCTCTGCTGATATGATCTCCGTTACGCCCTTTTTTATTTCCTCCAGCGGCTTATTTTTTTTCATTTTCCTGTCCTGATTTTGCTAATATTGCAGAGATTTTTTCATTCCTTATTAAATCCTGATATGTCTCTCTCTTTCTAATTAAGTAACATTGACCGTCCTTTACTAACACCTCTGCTGCTCTTGGCCTTGAATTATAATTAGATGACATGCTAAATCCATAAGCTCCTGCGCTTAAAATTGCTAAGACATCATTTGATTTAACAAAAGGCAATCTTCTGTCTTTTGCAAAAAAATCTCCTGATTCACACACAGGACCCACTATATCAACAATCTCTGAAGATTTCTGCTCATCAGATTTCTGCAAAGGCAGTATATTGTGATACGCATTATATAAACTTGGCCTTACTAAATCATTCATTGCTGCGTCAACAATAACAAATTTTTTGTTCACCGCTTTCTTAATAAACAGCACCTTCGTCAATAAAACTCCCGCATTTCCCGTTATAAATCTGCCTGGTTCAAGAATTAATGAACAGTCAATTTCTTTCAATAACGGCTTTAGACTGGCTGCAAACTCACTGGCTTTTGCAGGACTTTCTTTATCATAAATTATTCCCAGTCCTCCTCCTATATTAAAGTAATCTATCTTTATTCCCTCACATTTCAGCTTATTCATAAAATCTACTGCTTTTTTAACAGCTTCAACATAAGGCTGAACCGAGGTTATTTGAGACCCAATGTGGATATGAATCCCTCTAAACTGCAGATTCCTATATCTGTTTGCTGTCTTATATATCTTAAATGCCTCATTCAAAGATATTCCAAACTTGTTTTCTTTCTTTCCTGTTGTTATATATGCATGTGTCTTGGCATCAACATCGGGATTTATCCGCAAACCAATTTTAGGCCGTTTCTTAAGCTCTCCAGCTATTTTGTTTATCAATTCAAGCTCAGCTTGAGATTCCGAATTAAATAGTAATATATTGGATAAGAGAGCAAATTTTATTTCATCATCTGTCTTGCCAACTCCCGCATAAACTATCTTATCCGATTTAACTCCCGCTTTTACAGCGCGATACAATTCTCCCCCTGAAACTACATCTGCGCCGCATCCCTGATCAGCAAGCAGCTTACATATTGCTATATTTGAATTTGCCTTAATAGAATAGCATATTATGTGAGTGATATAATCAAAAGCTCTATCAAGCTTAAGATAATGATCTGTCAGAGTCTTATAACTATATACATAAGTCGGGGTTCCGAATTTTTGAGCAATTTCCCTGAGATTTACATTCTCGCAATAAAAATTCTTCCCAACATACGAAAAATCATGCATAGAAAATCCTCTCTTTTTCTACAATAATACTATTTTATCATTTCTGGAGTTCAAATTATATCAGATGGTCTTTGTTTTGTAACTAAATATTTGCCTCTTTCCATATTTTGTTAGATTATTTTGATATACTCTAATATCTTCTGTATTGACGTTCTCACTCTCAAATATTAGAAGGATATCGCTGACCTCCCATAGATTTATACAGAGACAAATATGCTTCAGCAATGGTTTCAGATGCGCGGAAGGAACGTACTGGCCAATAGCCAAAAGCATCGTGTATACGGATTCGACTATGAAATAGTCCCTCTTGTGGTTCACCCATCATTGGAAATGACGGCGTATTCCTTCGACATTCATTGCTAACGGAAATTAGATTATCGTATGGTCCCACAAGGTAACTTCCACCACCGCCATTAACATGAATGTAAAAG
>JAGMBN010000142.1 GCA_023129655.1 bacterium
GTTTTGTTGCTCCTTCACCGTCAGCAGCAACCTTTTTCGTAAGACATGCGCATACATAATTCAGCGCGTCGGTAAATTTCTTATACTCAGGTGTATTAAATTTAATTCTTTTATTTCTCGCCAGACCATTTGCCATAATAATAACCGTATCATTAGGACTCATATCTCCGTCTATGCTCAGCATGTTAAATGTAGTGTTCACACAGTCTCTCAAAGATGTAAACAATTCTTCATATTCTATGCATGCATCTGTTGTTATAAACACGAGCAAGGTAGCCATATTAGGAGCAATCATTCCTGAGCCCTTGGCAATTGCGCCAATTTTTATATTGTCCTTTGTCCTGCCTTTAATTTCCGTATCTACAGCCACTTCTTTTATAGTAGCATCAGTTGTAAGAATAGCCTCAGCAGCGTCTCTAGAGCCGTCTATTGTGAGTTCATTAGAGATATCTTTAATGCCTTTTTTAATTTTGCCCATGGGAAGCGGCTTTCCAATTATACCTGTAGACGCTATAAGCACGCTTTTCTCATCTATATCTAGACATTTTGCAGTGTATTCAGACATTTCTAAAGCATTGTCTTTTCCTGCAGCGCCATTACATGCATTGGCATTACCGCTATTAGCTATAATTGCCTGAGATTCTTTCCTGCGTAGTTTCCCTAGATCAAGTAAAACATGAGCAGATTTAACTTGATTTGTTGTAAATAAACCTGCAGTTACTGCAGGTTTGTCTGAAAATATAAGAGCAATGTCTTTTTTAGATGATTTTATTCCACAATGTATACCTGCCGCCTTAAATCCATGAGGAGCTGTAATACCGTCTTTTATTATTCTCATTTACTCATCCGCAAAATGTTACGTTGCTCTTCTCGCCATTAGCTCGCCAACTCATAATAGAACTTAACACCTTTTTCCCTTGTGTTTAATATCCAAGCCTGTCAATTTTCTACACTCTAAATCGTTCACTAATCGTTCACTAATCGTTCAATTTGTATTTTACTGCTCTTCCTTTGCCAACCAATCCTAAGATTTTTTTCTCAATCATCTGGTTCAATTCCTTGACCGCCATAACCTTTCCAATCTGGTTTAATTCTCTATATTCTCGGTTAGTAATTTTTTTGTGCTCCTTAAGATATTCTATCGCTTTCCTTTGTCTCTTGTTTAGCTCCTTTAAAACTTCCTCATCAATCTCAACAACAGTAACATCTTTAACTTGCGATTTAAATATTACTTTCGTTTGAATAGAAGTTATTTCGTAAACAGGCTTTTTATTACCATTCTTTAAACACAGTTCATTCTCTAAATATATTCCTGAGCCGTATTTCTCAATATAACCAATATCATACATCAATTCCGAAAGAATTTTATTGACTGGCCTGTGTTGCGGTTTATTAGGAGTCACTCCTTTAGGAAAAGGGCCTGGGCTGATTATCTCAACCCTATCATCAAAAATGAACACTCTTACATCAGCAGGGTTAAAATAGTTTCTATGTATTAATCCGTTTATTACGGCTTCTCTTAATGCTCTAATTGGATACTCAAATTTATCGTCTCTCCTGAAACTTTTATCTGTTCTGAATCCAAGTAATCTTATGTTTTTCCGAATAAACTCCTCCCCATCATCAACCATCTCCCACAAGGTGCCATTACAATCTAATCTATCCAGTATATTCCCGTATATCTTTACACCTTTAATTCTGACAAGCCTTAACCGAGCATGAGAGATAAAGTTAAGAGGATCTTTCCCGAAGAATAAAATACCAGCATTGGTAGGTTTTTTATTTCTGATGGCTTTTACATTGAGCAGGAATTGATCCAACGGCATTTTTATTTTGGAAGATATATTTCTGTTTTCCTCTCTTAACTTTAAATAAGCTTTAACTCTCTTACTGTCTATATCTTTCTGTTTAGCCCCCTCGCATATATCTTTATCAAATTGTAACTTATCTTTATGTTTTTCTAATATCAGACTTTCATATTCATCCTTAGACATCTTAATTGTAGATCTTCCCACTCTTTTATATGGCCTGCCAAAAGCTAAAACTAAGTGGTCAGATGACTCTTTGACATCTATAATAATTATCTCTTTGTTTTTTATTTTTTTAGTAGTAATTCTGGGGTGAATCTTTGGATCAGTATGTTGAGATATACTATTGGTAAGATTTTCAATTGTGCCTTTTCCAATTTGGACACCTGCTATTTTGCCTGTATTAGAGACTCCTATAAAAATTTTACCACCTTCCGTATTGGAGAAAGCAGAAATAGTATTTATTATCTCATTTATTTGGGACAATGATGGTTTCCATTCTATGGTAGTAGACTCAGAAGTAATCTGTAAATTTTGCGTGTCGTTCGTCATTTTTTTATGGAAACACCGGTATGAGGTTCAGACCTGCGGTTTCTTCAAGCTCGCATACTATGTTCATATTCTGCACAGCCTGTCC
>JAGMBN010000143.1 GCA_023129655.1 bacterium
TTTCATCTCGGAATATACTCCGTATTAGTCTTCCTAATTCGGAATATACACTATTTTTATTGAATTGTCATTCGCATTTGTCCAGAACCGTCCCCATTTTTAAATTGTTTCGTAATCTCATCTTTCGGCTTGCTTCTTCCGACAACTGCTTGTTCCAACCGCCTGCTTTAGCTGGCGGTTTATTCATTTTTCGTCATTGCGAAGAGCGTAGCGATGTGGCAATCTCTACATCCCCATAGTTTCGCCTGTAGCAAAACTATTCCCCCTTCGAAGGGGGATTCAGGGGGATGTGAAATTAAATTTATTGACGCCTTAAGTAATTTTGAGATACAGTATTATTAAAGTAACGGCAAATGTTCAATGATGTATGTTATGTGTAAATAAAATGATTGAAATAATTTATCGCATAAAAGCATGGTGGCATGGGAAATGTCTCTCTCCAACAGAAGAACAATGGCAAAAAGGTTTCGTTGTGGAAGATATAACACACTATCCTTTATCAAGACGAGTATTAAAATGCATTTTTATTTTGCTCCCGAAAACTATTTTTGCTTTTTGGTTGAGACATTGGAAAACGCTCGCCATCATTATTGTTATGCTTATTAGTATCGCTGTTACTATCTTCGTCCATTATGATAGCAAACGCTCCACCACCCAAAAGGGGAAAAAAGGGGCAGACACCTTTATTCAAAATTTTACTCAATCCTCAATCACTAGATTCCTGCTAAAAATCTGCAGGAATGACAAGCGAGATTGCCACATCGTCCCGAAAGCGTTCGGAACTCTTCGCAACGACAGAAAAGAAATATTCAAACGGGCAGCCGCAAGGGCTGCCCCTACAATGTTTCCGACAGATACCCACCAGCTAAAACAGGCGGTTGTGGGAGAGAGAACAACAGACTGCTTCAGCTGTCTGGAGGAATTAAATGTATTGACATTATGCACACATTGTACTATATATAAGACGTGAAGCGCTATAATTGGAATGATGAGAAAAGTAAAAAACTAAAAGAAGAAAGAGGTATATCTTTTGAGGATATTGTATTTTACATAGAAAAAGGTCATATTTTAGACGATTTGGATCATCCTAATAAGATGAAATATAAGAATCAAAGAATATTAGTACTTGAAATAAAACATTATGCTTACATTGTCCCGTATGTTCAAAGCAAAGAGGAGATGTTTTTCAAAACTATTATCCCAAGTAGAAAGGCGACACAAAAATACTTAAAAGGAGTTGATAAAGATGAAATTGGATAAAGAGGAAAAAGAGATATTAAAATCATACGAAAGCGGAGAATGGAAATCAGTAAAAAAACTTGATTTCATAAAAAAGAAACACATGGAATATGCCAGAGCTATGTTAAGAAAAGATAAGCGTTTGAATATTAGAATATCATTGCGTGATTTAGAAGGAGTTCAAAGAATCGCCGTAGAGGAAGGTATTCCATATCAAACATTAGTTTCAAGCGTAATTCATAAATATGTTGCTGGATATTGAATTGAATATCTTAGCGAGATTGCCACATCGCTTCGCTCTTCGCAATGACAAACAAGGAGACAGTTGGGCTTAGTTTCATAATGCGTCTTTCCAATATTTATCAAGTAGTGTATTTTTTGCCAGATCCAGGTCAATAAGGCTGACTCTATATTTGAATAATGATGATGCCAGATTCAGGTGGGCTTGCAATAGATCATTTTCATAACGAATAATAATATCCGAACTTGAACGTCCATAACTGAAGTGCTTCATTTCTTCTTCTAGTTTATTATTCTGCAATTTACTGATTGAAGTAAGCAGTTCAACCCGATTCTTCAGGCTGTTTACTTCTTTAACTTTATTGTTGATCTCTTTTAATATGAGCCGTTCGTTTCGTTTAAGGAAAAGAATAAGCTGTTCCCTGTTTAGTTTTGCTTTTTCAAGATCCGCTTTTGCAGAGCGGTTTCCAAGAGGTATTCTGAATGTAATTCCAGTAAAAAACTCATAGTTGTTTTCGTCAGACGTTTCATTCCATGAGTCCTGATAGTTTGAAGCCAGCCCATTCTTTAGAAAACTTGCCTCCAAATCAATTTCAGGCCACAGAGCATTCTTTTTTATTTTTATATCTATGTTTTGCGATTCTATCTTATTCTTTATTATCTTATAGTCTCTACGATGCAAAACTGCTTCTTTCAGTGTTTCATATACATCAGCGCAATGCAGAGCTGTAACCAGCGAGTCAACAGGCTGCAGCTGAATATTCGTGTCTTCTTCGTTCAGCAGGAATAACAGGTTGTTTTTCGCAATTTCCTTTTGCAGACGAGCTATAAGAACTTCGTTCTTTCGCGCGCGCATATTGGCTTCAACTGCGAACAGGTCTGTCTTTTCAACCGTTCCTCTTTCATAGTTTTCTTTGTATATGGAATACAGCTTCTCAGCTTTTTTGAGCATATCCAATT
>JAGMBN010000144.1 GCA_023129655.1 bacterium
CTCTATGGCGTATTCATCAGTAAGAATGTCTATTCTTCCAAAAGTAACGGAAACTTCTAACTTCCCATGAGCATAAGCATTGTTCCAAGCTTCTTGCCACTCTTTTTCAGAGGCAGCAAACAGAGAAACAGTAAAAAAGAGTGCGAGAAGTAAAAATAAATATTTTCTTGCTATCATCTCAGAATTAAAAATCAGTACTTTATCCTTCTTTGCCCCCCCCAATAAAAAAGGGGCGCAAACATCTGTTACCGGCCACTGACAAGTAAATCCGATAAAGACTGCCACCCCTCGCCATCCCGAAGGACAGCGATATGACAGCTCTACCCCACTTGTCAGTGAGAAGCCGAAGCTTCTTTAAGGCAAAACTAAAAACAACTAATTTTTAAAGAACAATGTTTCTAATACGATAATAGCACTTCAGAACTTGCTTTGTCAAAAAGTTATATCTTGAAAAAACCATAAATAAACAACAATTTGCTATTCTTTATAGGGTATAAGTCGGGAAATAACCATCCTGGGATTTCTCCTATTGCAGATGGTCCAAGATATGGCACTTTATAACCATGCGATGATTTAGGAGTAAGTGCTAAAGCATATTTTTGTGCCATATCTATTTTTTCATCAATGAAAAGCTTTAACAATTCTTTTAAATCGTTAACATTAGTTTTATTTAATTCGTTTCGCCTGTTTCCTGAGCCACTGCCATGATTAATGCTGTGGAGTCGAAGTATAAATTTTTTAATTTTTTTATCGGGCAATCCATCAATATTCTCTCGAACTTCCAAATTATCATGGTATCTATCGTATCTCCATTTGATATTATCTTTTGGGAAATAATCATTGTTGAGGAATATCTGGAAATATTTGATCAGTTTTGTTTTATCAAAGACCTTAAACGGTTCTAAATTATAGTCTTTTTTAATTTCGGTTTTAAAATAATGCACAAAGGCGTCAAAAACATAAGTAAAAGGTAAATCCAACTTATTATAGTTACATAATACTCCCTTAATCAGTCCATATTTATCTAATATTTCATGGTATTTTTCTACCAAGGAATTCTTAATCTTTGCTTTTTTAAATCTCCTTACTTGCATAGGTTTCCTATAGATAGATTGAAAATAACTAATTGTTTCTTTATTTAATTTTTCGTAGCTTTTTTCTTTTATATATTCTAAATATTTTTCTACTTCTTCAAGTTTCTCATCAAAACATATATTAAATTCTTTGTTAGCATTAATACCTGCTTCTGTAAAATTTGAAGACCCAACTATTGCGATAATTGGTTTATTGTCTTTTTTAAAAAGATATATCTTAGAATGCAAAGAAGAATCATCGTAAACATATACTTCTTTATTTGTGGACACAAATGAATATATTCTTTTTAATAAATCAGGTGTTAATGGATGACTTAGTCTGCATATTAGTGTTATTTTCGAAGTCCCATCTAATAATTCAAACAACAAATCATTTGAACTTATAAAAGGTGAACAAATTATTACTTCGTCAGAGAGTTCATAGTACTTGAGCAATTTATCTTTTAAATAAACCTTGCAATTGTCAATAAGCGTTATCATTTTAAACTCCTCTATGTATAATAGAATTTAACATATCTATTTCTAACATCAATCATTAAACAGTCACTTCTGCTTTAAAATTACTCTACCTCAAATTGCCTAAAACCTCAATAAATTTAATTTCTGGATTCCCGAAAGTTTTTGGAGTAATAACATTTTTTAATCGTAGAATAACGCAATAAGCAAAAGAACAGACATGCCAGTCCCCCTAGATTCCTGCTAAAAATCTGCAGGAATGACAAACGAGATTGCTTCATCCCGAAAGCGTTCGGGATTCGCAATGACAGGAAAGGGATAATCGCCAGCTAAAGCAGGCGGTTGCGACGGAGAGGTCAACCATTAGCTCCGGCATCCAGTAATTGTAAAAGTATTTGTGAAATGTGGCTTTTAAGCCTTGAAAATGGTGAAGCTAAAAATGGAACCCTGTCCTAATACGCTTTGAACGTCGCAAAGTTCAAAAACCCGCCTTTTATTCTTCTTAATTCGGGATATACACTATTTTATCAAAATAATTAATTTATATTTGGCAAGTTTTTATTAATAGTATCCATAATTAATTTTGCCGTATACACAGCAGCAAATGGTTTAGCCACTGCTTTTGCCCTTGCTCTCATACGGTCTAATTCCAAAGGATTGCTTAATAATGTCTGAATTGTATCTTTGAGCTGATTTATTTTTTTTATTCTGAGCGCCGCTCCATTGCTTATTAAATAATCGCCGTTTACTCTCTCCTGACCGGATATAACATCTATCAGAATAGCAGGCAAACCCTTAGCCATCAGTTCAGAGACAGCAAGCCCTCCCGGTTTGGTTATGGCTATATCGGACATTCCCATAAGTTCGTCAATGTTATTAACATAACC
>JAGMBN010000145.1 GCA_023129655.1 bacterium
ATATAGTTCTGGCAACAAGAAACAGATATAAAATAAAAGAGATCAAGAAGATTTTAGGTGATTTAAAAGCAGACATCGCGTCTGCGTTAGATTTCCCCGGGTTAGAAGAGGTTGAAGAAGACGGCGCAACATTAGAAGAGAATGCTTCAAAAAAAGCTATTGTTGTAAGTAAATTTACGCAACAGCTGGCTGTTGCCGACGATTCAGGATTAGAGGTTGACGCTTTGGAAGGACGACCAGGCGTTTATTCCTCACGTTTTGCAGGTGAGAATGCCACTTACGATGATAATAACCAGAAGCTTCTTGAACTCATGAAATATGTTCCTCCAAAGAATCGCACAGCGCGATTTATGTGTGTTGTTGCGATTGCAGACAAAGGCAAAATAAAAAAAATCATAAAGGGCGCCTGTGAAGGAATAATCACTTTTGAACCTAAAGGCAAAACAGGTTTTGGATACGACCCTCTCTTCATTATCCCGGAATACAACAAAACCTTTGCAGAACTGGGTCCTGAGATAAAAAACAAAATAAGCCATAGAGCAAAAGCATTTTTGGAAACAAAGAAGTTTCTTGAGGAAGAGTAGATTATATTAAACCATTTGGAGGATAGCTCATGGACCAAAACGAACGTATTGTGAAACTTCTCGAAGAAATTCGGGATAATCAGAAAGAACACTTGAAAACCTACAAAGAATTTGTAGGAAAATACTCGCGATTGATAAAAATGTTGCTCACTGCAATATTAATTCTTTTTTCTCTTTATGCTTTGTTAAAGCTTGTATCGGTTTTCATATAAAGCAGACATTGGTTTCTGGATTGCCCGATCAAGTCGGGCAATGACGTGTAGGGGATGGGCTTGCCCCATCCCGTGTGAGATAAACGGGCAACTGCAAGGGTTACTCCTACATTAAATTAAAAAACAGCTGCCTTTTTTTCTGCTTGCCAATACAAGAAACTTTGTGTTAATATCAAAAATCGGTGTAAAAACGCACATCTTTTGATCTTAGCCAATGGTGCGTCTTCTTTGAAGGTGTTTTGGTGGGAAACGATAAAGATGGAGGATAAAACCAAAAAAAGGAGAAAGGTATGTCATATATTCCAATCAAAGACCTCTTAGAGGCAGGGGTCCATTTCGGGCATCAAACACATAGATGGAATCCAAAGATGAAGGAATTTATTTTTGGGCAAAGAAGAGGTCTGCATATCATAGATCTTGAGAAAACTGTTCAAAAGGCAGAAAAAGCATATGAATTCTTAGTGAATTTAGCTGCGCAGGGAAAATCTGTTTTATTTGTCGGCACGAAGAGGCAGGCTCAAATAGCTATTGCCGAGCAGGCAGCAAGATGCGGAATGTATTATATAAGTCAACGATGGCTGGGGGGTACGCTTACAAATTTTCAGACGATACGCAAGAGCATAAAACGACTGCTTGAAATTGAACAAATGGAGGAAAAAGGGGAATTTGAGACGCGAATTAAGAAAGAAGTTATCAGATTAAATAAAGAAAAGGATAAGCTTAATAAATATCTTAGGGGAATTAAGACAATGACTGAATTCCCGGGCGCATTATTTATAGTGGACACGCAAAAGGAGAAGATTGCTGTTCTGGAAGCAAATAAACTGGGAATTCCAGTGGTTGCGATCGTTGATACGAATTGCGATCCCGATAGAATAGCCTATTCTATTCCCGGTAATGATGACGCCGTTAGGTCAATCGCATTATTGACCGCAAAAATGGCTGATGCGGTTATTGAAGGGAAGAAGAAAATTCCTGAAAAGGAAGAGGTAAAGGTTCAAAATCTTGAACCCATTTCAGAGAAGACCGAGAAGAAAAAAGTTGAAAAAAAAGAAAAAAAGGCAGCTAAGACAAGCAAGAAAGCAACTACTAAAAAAACTGATAATAAATAAAGGAGTTTTTTTATAATGGGAATAAATGCAGATTTGGTTAAAAAATTAAGGGAAGCAACAGGTATAGGTATTATGGATTGCAAGGCTGCTTTGATAGAAGCAGACGGGGATTTGGAAAAGGCTACGAATGTTCTGCGCAAGAAGGGTCTGGCAAGCGCAAAAAAAAGAACCGGACGACAGGCTTTGGAAGGCATTATTGCCTCATACATACATCATGGAGATAAAATAGGTGTATTGGTAGAGATTAATTGCGAGACTGATTTTGTTGCCAGAACAGATGAGTTCAAGGACATGGCAAGGAATATAGCGATGCATATTGCTGCAGCAAATCCTTCTTATATTTCTAAGGAAGATGTGTCTCGTGATGTGATTGAAAAAGAAAGAGAAATATACAGCGAGCAAAGTAAGGGCAAGCCGGAACATGCTATTGAAAAAATAGTTAACGGCAAACTGGAGAAATTCTTTTCGCAATTCTGCTTGCTGCAGCAGAC
>JAGMBN010000146.1 GCA_023129655.1 bacterium
GTTGTAATGCTAAACTGAACTGTGTCAACATCCAGCTGTTTTGAAAACTGCATTGTTTCAAGCATTGTCTGCTCTGTTTCTCCAAGAAGCCCAAAGGAGAATGTTGCATGAGTCTTTATGCCTAGAGCTGCGCATAATTCCGCAGTCTTTCTTACCCTTTTAAAATCTATCGGTTTGTTTATATTCTTAAGTATACTCTTATTTCCGCTTTCAACACCAAATTTCATACCTATACATCCACTGGCAGCCATTTTCCTTAACATATCTTCGTCTGTTACCATTGCATCTCCCATGCAGGACCAGTGAATTTTAATGCCTCTCTTCATTATTTCCTCACAAATACCAAGAACATGTTCCTTGTTGATAGTAAATGAGTCATCATCAAAGTATATTTCTTTGGGGCGGAATTCTTTAATTACATATTCCATTTCATCAACAACACGTTTTGGACTGAACATACGATATTTCCCACTGTCATACATTACCTGGTTCCATAGGCAAAAATTACATTTGAAGGGACATCCTCTGCTTGAATGCATTTGAACAGTTGGGCGATACTGGCAAAATCCATCCCAGTAAGCATTCTGAAAAACAGGATAAGAAGACAGATTGACATTTGGAGAAACGGGAAATAAATCATAGGCTGGATATGGAAGTTTATCAAGAAGGTCAATAGGATTACCTCTCCCTCCATTTATTATTCTGCCTTTATTTCTATAAACAAGTCCTGGGATAGGCAACGTAGTACCAAGATTTTTAATTAAGTCGAGAAAGTTTAGTTCATATTCTCCGAGAAGTATAAAATCAACTTCAGAGGAGGTATTCATAACTTCTTCAGGAAAAACAGTTGCATGAGAACCCGCAAGTATAATAATTGCGCTAGTATCTCTTTTTAATTCCTTAACCAGTTTTAGATCATAATTTATGGTTGGAGTTGAGGTTTCAAAAAGTATACAGTCAGGAGAACAATCAGAAACAAGTTTTCTGAACTCCTGAACATTAAGATTTAATGGTATTGCGTCTATAACAAATACATCGTGATTATTCTTCTCTAGTAATGCAGCGCAGTACGCGAGATAGAAAGGGAATGGAACATATTCCGGCTTATGGTTCTTCTTTTTCAAGGTAGAAAACGGCCACCTGCTTCCTGCGCGAACAAAATACCTTTCGTTTTCTTCAGGTAAATCTATACGACACGGTGGATTGGCAAGTAAAATTCTCATTTTCTAAAATCCGTTAAATGTCCAAGAACTGATTTTGCAGCACGTAAAATAAAAATTATATCATCAAAATCCCTTATGGAAGTTATAGTTCTGAATATAAACATGGGCGTTATGAAAGACTTGTAAAGTCCCTGTGTAAATTGCTTTACATCAGCATCTGTGAGAGGTGTTTTCATTACGGGTTCCTGCATATCATATCTGTTCCAATCCAAAGTTCTCAGCCAATTGTTTTTTTTGCATTCGTCAAAAAGCGGCGTTCCGGGATAAGGAGTTACTATTGTAGCTTGTAGTGTATTCACATAGCCCTTGCGAAAAAGCTCCTTTGCAAGCTGAATTGTCCTTAACGCATCTTCCTTGCTTTCCCATGGATATCCTATCATTGTTGTAAGATGCGGATGCAAGCCTGCTTTCTTAGCCATTTTTGCGCCTTCCGTTATTGCGGAAACTTTGAGATTTTTATCTATTCTGTCAAGTGTTTCCTGTCTTGCGGATTCCAGACCGTAGAGTATAAATCTGAAACCAGCTTTTGCCATTAAATCATAATCTCTCTGTTTCAATGTCCCGAATCTCATATTGCAGTTAAATCTTATTTTTTTATTATATCCTCTCGCTATCATTCCTTCGCAAAACTCTCTCAACCATTCTCCTACAGGGAATGTTCCTGTATCATCCATAATCTCTTTTATGCGATATTTATCAATCAATATTCCTATCTCATCCAGAACATGTTCTGGCTTTCTGGTTCTAAAATTCGGATAGAGCGTGGTCCATGAACAAAACTTGCATTTCCCCCACCAGCAGTCTCTTCCTGCCATTATATAAGTGCCAGGTGTCCGCTTATAATTCCCGTTTTTATACGCGTATAACTGCCACTTGGTTAAATCCCTGTTAATAAAAGGAAGAGTATCTAGATCATGGTCAAGCTTAAATTTTCCTGTGTTTTTTATTTTACCGTTTTCTCTGTACCAAATACCTGGTTCTAATTCAGTGACGAGTTTTTCCAGCACACGACATAGGTTAAGAAGAAGAAAGTCATAGTCTCCTCCAGTCAGGATGAAATCAACATTGCAGTTTTCCATACTCTCTTCTGGTAAAGCAGTCACGTGATCGCCTACAAGGACAATTTTTAATTTTGTCCCGAAAGCTTTCGGGACAA
>JAGMBN010000147.1 GCA_023129655.1 bacterium
GTTATATTATGAAGTCTGATATGAATTTCCCCTGAACCTGTTTTTTCAATTGTATATGTTATTGCCTTTTTTGAATCAAGAACAATACGTGTCTTGTTAGGATAAGAATGATACCTTACATTCTTGAGTATGTTTGGCGCGCAATACGCGCTGTAACTTGTGCTCAGTATTAATACACTGAACACAAAAATCCGAAATCCGAATATCGAAATTCTAAACAAATCCAAAATTCTAATTTTCAAAACCCTAAACATTGTTTCTGCCATTTATTTATTATATAAAAAAAAAGCGCACCTTACAACTTTAGTATGATTACCTAGAATCGCTATTGGAAATGGTAAGGATGTATCTTACCATTTCCAATAGGCATGATTTTATTCCTTTACAATGCATTCTACCTTCTCTATAATTTGAGCAACTAAAGCTACCCACAGAATAACCCACAGGTCTGCTGGAGTAACCATAGAGTAACTTTAAGGAAGACAACCTAGTAAAATTGAAAAAGTTAGAAAATACGTCTTTGATGGGTTGCGGACCCAAAGGTCGGAGGTTCAAATCCTTTCAGGCATGCTGCAATGGAGAGGTCGCGTAGTCCGGCTTAGCGCGCACGCTTGGAAAGCGTGTAACCTGAAAGGGTTCGAGGGTTCGAATCCCTCCCTCTCCGCCGATACATTAATTCGACTTTTAGAGAGGAGCTGCAAATGAAATCAACATTACGTTGCTTAGTAGTAATTTTATTATTATGTCTTTCAACTGCTGCATTCAGCGAGATAATTGATTATATTATGGCAACAGTCAATGGACAGGTAATTACTTATAGCCAATTTAAGCAGCGTGTTTTTGAAATTGAAGAGGCGTATAGAAAAGTCTATTCGAGGAATAAATTAGAAAAGCGTTTGAAAGATAGGAAAAAATTGATACTGAATGATTTGATTGAGGAGCGTCTGTTATTGGGCGAAGCGAAGAGAGAGAATATTAAGGTTGACAAAATAGAGATAGAAAAAATGGTAAATACTGCAAAAAGCAAGTTTGAAAGTTTAGATGATTTTCGCGCAGCATTAAGAAATGAGGGATTAACTCAGGAGACTTTGGAAAAGGAATATAAGCAGAGGTTGATGATAAAGAAGATAATTCAATTTAAAGTTAATTCAAAAGTAAGAATAGAGCCATGCGAAATTAGTCAGTATTATCAGACTCACAAAAAGGATTTCTTGGAGCCTGAGCAGGTAAAGATAAGACAAATACTTATCAAGATGAAAGGTGATGAGAAAACAGCGGAACAAACGGCGAAAGGCATTTTTGAAAGGATTAAAGGCGGAGAGAAGATGGAATGGGAATATCTTGATTTTATTAATACAAATGAATTACTGCCGGAATTAAGCGCTGCAATATCAGAACTAAAAGTTAACGAGATTGCAGATTTAATTAAGACACAAGCAGGCTATCATATTGTAAGATTGGAAGTAAGAAAGCTGCCGAGGGTGAGAAAATTATCAGAGGTTAGAGATGAGATATATAGAATTCTATTTAACAGGAAAGCAGACAAGATATATGTTGATTTGGTAGATAAGCTCAAAAAGAAAGCAGATATTGAAGTCAGGAAAAGGTAAATGGATCTCTTTGATTTTGACAAAACTCCAAAATTTGACAGTGATGCTCCTTTAGCTGTTAGAATGAGACCCAAAACCCTTGCAGAGTTTGTTGGACAGGAACATATTCTGGGTAAAGAAGGAATTCTTAGAAAAGCTATTGATAATGATAAAATAACTTCTTTAATGCTATACGGTCCTCCCGGAACAGGAAAAACAACACTTGCTTATATTATTGCCAATGTAACAAAATCTCATTTTGATAGAATTAATGCAGTTACATCCGGCATTTCAGAAATACGTCAAGTTATTGAATCCGCAAGAGCGAGGAAAGAGACAAACAATATAAAGACAATACTTTTTATTGATGAAATTCATCGGTTTAATAAGGCGCAACAGGATGGATTGATGCCTGCTGTTGAAAATAATATTGTAACATTGATCGGGGCAAGTACTCATAATCCTTTCTTTGCAATAAACAGTCCACTGCTTTCAAGATCAAGGGTATTTCAATTAAATCCTCTTTTTGATGATGACATAAAAATTATTATAGGGAATGCGTTAAAGGATAAGCAAAGAGGACTGGGCAAATTAAAAATTGAAATGGATGATAACGCATTGTCACATATTGTTAAATGTTCAGATGGAGATGGAAGAAGGGCTCTTAATGCTCTTGATATGGGTGTATTATTAGGCAAGCCTGATAAAAGCGGTATTATTCATTTTACAATAAAGATGGCTGAAGAAGCTGTTGGCAAAAGACAGGT
>JAGMBN010000148.1 GCA_023129655.1 bacterium
ATAGATAATCAGCTTCGCGGACGCGCAGGCAGACAGGGAGACCCTGGCTCTTCAAGATTTTACCTGTCTTTTGATGACGACCTTATGCGGATATTTGGTTCTGACAGGATCAGAGGGCTTATGGATAGAATGGGTATGCCTGATGGGCAGCCAATAGAACATAGAATGGTAACAAAAGCAATAGAAAATGCTCAAAAGAGAGTTGAAGGGCGCAATTTTGATATACGTAAAGACCTGCTCAAGTATGACGATGTAATGAATAAACAAAGAGAGGTAATTTACAGGCAAAGAGATATGGTGCTGGAGGGCAAAAATTTAGAAGATTATGTATCTGATATGATAAATGAAATTGTAGAAAAAAGACTTTCTATCTATACCCCAAAAGATATTCATCCTGAGGAATGGGACTTGGACGGGCTTTCAACTTGGCTCAGACAGAGCGCAGGTCTTTCTTTTACCAGGGATGAAGCAGATATTGTTAAAATAGAATATCAGGAACTGAAGAACTCTTTGCTTAACAGGATTAAGGCTGCTTATAAAGCCAAGAGAAGCGCAATTATACCTCAGGCTGAACAGGCAATAATGCTGCATGTAATAGATACAAAATGGAAGGATCTCCTCTATGCCATGGATACTCTTAGAGAGGGCATAGGTTATCAGGCTTACGGACAGAAGGATCCGCTTGTGGAATATAAAAGGGAAGGATTCAATATGTTCTACGAGATGATTGAGAGCATAGAAGAGGAAATCATTGAGTATGTTTTAAATGTTCAGGTTGGAGATGAACCAATTCGTATGAAAGAAGTTTTTGATGCTTCGTCTCAACATCTTAGCCACGAACGGGCAAAGGATATGAGACATCTCAGTATGCAAGCTAAACGCCAAATGTCTCAGCAGCAGCAGGAGATGCATACAAATCAGCCTGAGGGAGAAGTTCCAATTGAGCCATACAAGAGAGAAGGGAAAAAGATAGGGCGTAATGAGCCCTGTCCATGTGGAAGTGGAAAGAAATATAAGAAGTGCTGTGGAGCAAATGTGTAATTTATGAGTATGAATAGACAGTCTCTACAAGAAGAACTATTGGGTGTTGTTAAACTTACAAAACAATATATATCTAAACAGGGTGTAGGCATTAAGAGTGATGTAGAAAAAAAAGATGGGAAAACTCTCTTGCAGTTAAAGGGGAAAATAAATGACTGTCAAAAGTGTCCGCTTGCAAAAACAAGAACTCATCTGGTTTTTGGTGCTGGAGATGAGCATGCAAAGCTTATGTTTGTTGGAGAGGCGCCTGGAAGAGATGAGGATTTACAAGGTGAACCATTTGTTGGTAAAGCAGGACAGCTTTTAACAAAAATAATAAATTCAATTGGACTTAAGAGGAAGGATGTGTATATAGCAAATATCCTTAAATGCAGACCTCCGGGGAATAGAAATCCTGAACCTTATGAAATCGCTATGTGTCAGGGGTATTTGTTGGAACAGATAAGCATAATAAAGCCAAAGATTATTTGCGCTTTAGGTAAGTTTGCTGCGCAAACTCTTCTCAATAACCAACAGCCTATCTCTCAGCTTAGAGGGAAATTCTTTGAATATATGGGCGCAAAACTAATTCCTACGTTTCATCCTGCTTACTTGTTATACAATCCAAATGACAAAAAACTTGTCTGGCAGGATATGAAAAAGATTAAAGTGGAATATGAGAAGAACGTAGCTATTTCTGATAGGTAGCTATATGCCCTTTTCGTTCCAATCTATTAATGTAGTAGAACATGTTTATAGCCTCTTTAGCTTCTTGAGAGATATTCAGGAATTTTGCTCCTATATCATATACATCACTACCAATTTTTTTAGAGTGGGTTACTTCTGCGTTGGCTGTAAAGAAATTTCCTAATTTCGACATTCTTATTTTAAGTGAAAGTTTTATGCCTTTTGGAATATCTTCGTCTGTTTCAAATTGTATGCCTCCTCCGCTAAGATCTCGTGCAATAGTTTTCTTAACTATTTTTTCTTTTGCAATACTGTAGACTTTCTCATATTCCACAGGAATGGATATATGAAATCTGACATCATGCCGCGATCTTTCAATTGGCGTTTTTGGGTTAGGCATACTAAAACCACTCCTCTCTTATCCAGTTTAATTATACAAGGTCGTGGATGTTTGTCAATTATTTTAAAAAAGTTTTTGGAAATGGTAAGATACATGCTTACCCCCTAGGTGAAGGAGAAGAAGGCAGACCCCATCCCGAAAGCCCCGAAAGTCTTCGGGATCCCGTTAACCAACGGGGCTTTCGGGATGGGGTCAGGAAAATATTAATAACATCTATGGGAATATTTAAAGAGATACGGAAA
>JAGMBN010000149.1 GCA_023129655.1 bacterium
CCTCTGCCACAATTTGTGTATGAGCGAGCAGCTTCTGCAAGTTCTGCGTTATTTGTTAAGAGTATTCCTCCTTCCCCTGCATTCAAATTCTTGCTGGCCTGAAAACTGAACTCTCCTATATCTCCAATAGCGCCAACTCCTCTATCATGCCATTTCGCGCTCCATGCCTGCGCAGCGTCTTCTATGACCTTTAAATTATGCTTGGCAGCAATCTCCATAATCCTGTCCATATCAGCTGGCTGACCTGCTATATGAACAGGCATAATGGCTTTTGTCTTTTTCGTAATTAGTTTCTCTATACTTTTCGGACTGATACATAAGGTCTCTTCAGAGATGTCAGCAAAGACAGGCACAGCATTTGCCTTGAGAACAGAGCTTGCTGTTGCTATGAATGTATAAGCAGGAACAATAACCTCATCTCCAGCACCAATCCCACAAACAATGAGCGCAATTTCCAGACCAATTGTCCCATTACATGTTGTTACAGCGTATTTTGCTCCCTGAAGATCAGCGAATTTCTTCTCAAATTCCTCAATCTTTTCTCCATACCACCACTTTCCGCTGTCAATAACATCACAAACAGCTTTCTTTTCTTCTTCTCCAAAAACAGGCCATTTTGGAAAAGATTTAGTTCTCGTTGGCAGACCGCCGTTAATAGCAAGTTTAGTAGAGATTTTTCATATCCTCCAGAGTCTTGTGTTCATAATCAGAAGCATGTCCTGCTGTTCCAAAATCAATCATCTTGCTCTTCACCCATTTTTTAATAGCTTCCCTTGCTTCACCAAGATATTTTCTTTGATCAAAAACATCCGGATGCTCGGAAAAATATTTTCTTATAGCTCCTGTACAGGCAAGCCGCCCATCCGTATCTATGTTTATTTTTCTAACACCAAGCTTGATAGCCTTCCGGATCATATCAACAGGAACTCCCATTGCTTTCTGAACATTGCCGCCATATTTGTTTATTTCTTCTATTAATTCAGGAGGAACGCTTGACGAGCCGTGCATAACAAGTGTTGTATCAGGACAATTCTTATGCGTTTTCTCTATAATGTCAAATGCTAAGACCGGCGTTGCTTTGAATTTGTGAGCTCCGTGAGAAGTCCCTATAGCAAGAGCTAATGCGTCAACCTTTGTCTGTCGGATAAATTTTATAGCATCCTCAGGATCTGTCAAAATAATCTCGCTTGCAGCTATTTCGTCCTCAATCCCACCAAGAGTCCCAAGTTCGCCTTCTACTGTAACTCCGAATTGATGCGCATATTCAGATGCTTTTTGTGTGATCTCAGCATTGCCTTCAAAACCCCTTGGTGTTTTCCCATCTTCTTCCAAAGATCCGTCAATCATTACAGAAGTAAAGCCCAGATCTATAACCTCTTTAACCAGTTCAAGGCTGGGCCCGTGATCCAGATGCAAAGCAATAGGAATATCCTTATACGTATCTGCTACAACATTAACCATTGCAACTAATAATTTCTTATCTGTATATTTAAGCGCTGTCTTTGAAACTTGAAGTATAACCGGAGACTTGGTTTCATCCGCAGCCCATACTATTGCCTGCAGCTGCTCCATGTTATTAACATTATAAGCCCCTACTCCGTAATCTCCCTTCTCTGCTTCATCCAGAATCTGTCTCATAGGTACGAGTGACATCTTGCTTCTCCTTATGATAGTTATAGATTTTTGTTAAACTTGAGTTCGCATTATAATACACAATAAAGAAAAATTAAACTTTAAAAATTTCGAGAATATCATTTCACTCATTTAGGGCACAAGATATTGTGCCCCTACGAATTGGTATTAGAGAATGCCCATGGTCTTGCGCAATTTTTCGTCCGATTTTCTTTATCCTCTCTTCCATATAGTCTCTGCAAGTTATAGGGTCTTCTCCTGTGTACTGTTTATCAGGATAAAGCTTGTAATTTTGTTTGTATTTCTGCGGTGTAATGTTCGGCATTACAACATTAGCTCCGGACTGTAGTATTATTTCTCTGGCATCAGAACGCAATACATCCATAGCTGTAGTAGCAGGCAGGAGAACCTTTGGGCAGAGGATTCTAACCAATGCAATGAATTTTTGCACAATTGAAAAATCTCCATTCTTATTGTTAGCAAGAGGTGTATCATTATTTGAAATATAAGGTCCTATGCCTATCATGTGAAGGTTCAATTTTTTAATGAACAGAATATCATCCGCTATATCATCTATTGTTTGTCCCGGCAGCCCTATCATGCATCCGCTGCCAACCTGATATCCAAGATCAAACAACATTTGTAAACATTGTAGCCTTTCATGATAGTCATCATCCGGATGCA
>JAGMBN010000015.1 GCA_023129655.1 bacterium
GATTTAAAAGTAACGGAAATCGTTGTGTGAAAGGTAAATGGTAGAATTTTTTTCATCTCGGGAAGAATATTTGATGCCCTGATTCCTTTGAATTGTGTCATTATAAGCTTCAAGACGACAACTGATAAACAGACTGCGGGTATAAAAGCTGCCAGAACATAACCAAACATTACATATTCCAATCCCAAACTAACAAGACTGACGGGGAAAATGAACCTTGCAAATGCGCTTGATGCATTAAATATACTCATTATCTTGAACTTTTTAAATGTTTGAATTACAGCAAGCGATGTGCCATTAACTGTTGAGAGAAGAGGAGCCAAAGCGTATATCTTTATCAGTTTTGAGGATATATGTCCGTGAAATACCTTTTGCGCTACAATATCTCCAATCAGCATGATAATACAAAAACACAATATTCCTAAAAATGCATCTACTAAATATCCTATTTTGATGATACTTAGAGCCTTATTCTTCTGGTTTTTCACGAGGTAATCTGTTGCAAATTTGGTAACTGCCTCCCCGATTCTAACATCAATAAGTTCACTTATTACAAGAACTACTGCCATTGCTTCAAACAGCTGACCATATTCATTTGGAGATAATATCTTACCAAGAATAAGAATTATCAATAGCCGGAAGGTCTTTGTTGCAATATCACCTCCAAACATAAAGCTGGTGTTTTTGACCAACGTTCTCTTAAGCTGATTCTGCCCTATGAACCTTAAAATGAATTTCTTCAAGTATCCCATATCATCGCATTATAGCAGAAAAGAATTAAATTTCCAGAATTTGACAGCCAAATTAAGCGATGTTATATTGGCAGGAATTAACTCACCCTGACCCTCTCTTGGGAAGAGAGGGAAGATGCTCGCTCTCCCTTCTCTTTGAAGAGAAGGGGTAGGGGATGAGTTAGAGGGAAAAAAATGACAGGTAAATTGGCAAAGAAAAAAGTCTACAAAATTGAACTTTTGATTTTTGTTGTTCTCGTTATATCCTATGGCTACTTTTTTAGAAAACTTGACTGGAACGGCAGCACAAGACTTGATCTTGCATGGTCAATAGTTGATAATCATTCACTTAGCATTGATGCATATCACGAGAATACAGGAGACAAGGCATTCTATAAGGGTCGTTTTTACACAGATAAAGCTCCTGGGATTTCGTTTCTTGGCGCGCCATTTTACTTTATAGCATCAAAGATCTCCATGTTTTTTCAGCCATCTTCGGCTTTAGTTGACTATATATTCAAAATCTACATTCCAACATTCTTTGTAGTTATAATTCCATCAGCAATAATGGGTGTGATTTTCTACAGGTTAACTAATCTATTTCTTAATAATATTAGTTTGTCCATTTTGGGAACTATGAGCTATAGCCTTGGAACTATTGTCTTTTTTTACTCAAATATGTTTTATGCGCATCATGTTGCAGGTTTTCTTTTTTTTACAGCATTTTACATTTTGGTCAGGAGCACAAATATCAAAGAAGTTGATAAATCTAAAATTTTTTTAAGTGGCACCTTACTAGGACTAGCTATTTTATGCGAATATCCAATGATGCTTTTTGCTATATTTATCTTTATTTATCTATTTATAGTTAGTAAATCAATTAAACCACTTGCGTACCTGGCTCTTCCTGTATGTTTAGCCATTATAATACTATGTATATATCACTACGCCTGCTTTGATAATCCTTTTAAAACAGGTTATAACTATGAACATCTTAGCTATTTTGCAAAACACCATGCTCAGGGAATTAGCGGCATCAAGCTTCCTAAGCTGAGTAGAATTATTAAGTTAACGTTTGGTCTAAAAATGGGGATATTTATGATGCATCCTTTTCTACTGTTTGCTTTTCCAGGGGCTTATTTTGGGTTAAAAAGCAAAAAGAAAAGAGAATTTCTCTTTTTTATTATTATTTCAGCAGCTGTGGTATTATTCTATTCTTCATTTAAATTTTTCGCAGAGCGCTTTCTAATAACAGCTATTCCATTTCTGTGTATTTTGGCGATATATGGAGTAGCAAAGCTAAAATCGAAAATATTAACATCAATCTTTACTGCTCTAGCAGGGATATCAAGTATTTTAATGTTGTTTGCAACCGGAACAGACGTTCTTACACACCAGAAAGATGCTATGTTTTATCATAATATATTTCATTGTTTAGGGGACTCCAGTATATATATTTTTTTTGAAGCTAATTTATTCTCAATATTATTTGAGAAGACAAGAATGTTGACGCTTATACCTATTATAGCTATATGGGCTATATGTATGATAGTCTTTCGTAAAATCAATAGACAAACAAAAAAGCAAATAATATAATTATGT
The DNA here is from genome assembly GCA_023129655.1 of bacterium. Taxonomy (GTDB): domain Bacteria; phylum JAHJDO01; class JAHJDO01; order JAHJDO01; family JAHJDO01; genus JAHJDO01. The sequence goes on from JAGMBN010000015.1 coordinate 2,334, forward strand.
TCTTATTCTATCTCCTAAAAAGGCTCAGGAGTAAACTTCACAACATTAATGTTAAAAGGAAATTAAAGGTTATATATTCATGGGGAACAGGAAGAGCTTTTCAATTACCTGAAGAAATTTGTATTGAACTCACAAGAAGATGTAATCTCAGATGCTCAATGTGTTATCAGCAGCACAATCAGATCCGCGCTGAAGACGAGCTGTCCTTAGAAGAAATAAAAAGCACGTTCAATAAATTAAAACTAAAAACTGTAAGTCTTATTGGCGGAGAGATTTTTATTCGCAAGGATATCTTTGATATTCTGGATTATTTTGCTGCTAAAGGGGTAATTATTCAAAACTTAACAACAAACGGCACGCTGATAGATGAAGAAAAAGCTAAGCGTCTGTCCTATTTTATTAAACGTAAAACGATACGAAACATATCAATTTCTTTTGACGGCAAAAAGGAGACACACGATATAATACGAAATTCCAAGGAGGCATTTAAACGCGCATTTAATGGGGCTGAAAGACTTTTAACCTCATTAAAAACTCTTGGTATAAATACTGATAAGTGTATGCACATTAATTCAGTAATCTCAAAACTTAATATAAAAAGATTTGACGAGTGCATTGATGTTACAAAAGAGCTTGGCATAAAGAACATTGTATTTAATCACCTTATTTACAATACTGTTGAGGACTTGAATAGATCCGCAAAGATGGTTGGGAACCCGGAATTGGGACTATTTGATACCTGTTCAGAAAAGCAAAGTATCCAATCAGAAGAAATTCCTGTGTTATTAAGCACCTGGCAAAAAGCTCTAATAAAGGCTGACGAGCTTGGAATAAACATGTATGCAAGACCTGTTAGTAACCTGGAACATATTAAAAATTACTACAGACCTGATTACAATCCCAGTGGGGTTTGCATATACCCTTTTTTCTCGTGTAGAATAAATTCTGATGGGACTGTGCCTTTTTGTCTTCTAATGCAGCATAAAATGGGCAACATTAGGACAGACTCTCTCAGCTCTATATGGAACAATACTAAATTCGAGAATATGAGAAAAAAACTCCTATCAGGAATATACCCTATATGTAAAAGATGCTGCAAGCTGGTTACTTATTAACAAAATGGAGCTGCTTTTTCAGTTGACAAAGGTGCGCATCATAATATACACTTTGCTTGAAATGAGAAGTGTTTTTTGTTAGTAAATATATGCGTAAAGAGGAGGTGAAAGAAAAATGAAATCTTTGTTTAGAGTTGGATTAGGTCTGGTGTTGGCTGGTTTATGTTTTTGCTTAGTATATGCAGGCGGACTTCCAAAGAAGTCGTCTCAGCCACAGAAAGAAACACAGGTAAAACAAGTTTCTGGAGGTGTAATGACAGGTGTTTTGACTGCCGCTACAACAATGAAAGAAGCAACGACATGTATAGGGGCTGAAAGTGTTTGGTCGCTTAGAAACAAAATGCCGAGAACTAAAGTTTACGCAAGAATTGAGACTTCTGAGGATAGATATTATCTTATTGGGATCAGTAAAATAGATTTGAAGGCATCAAATCCATACGAACGAAAAGACAGAAGGAATGTTCAATATCTTGAGTACGACGCGCAGATTGCATCCAAATACTTCAATAACAGTCTGACACTTAGAGGCGGTATTATAAATTCAGGCGTAGGGCTTGGAATGGACTATATGCTGGCTGATGAAAAAACCAGCATAACAGTTGAAGGACATAGCGCTGTTTACAGTTCTCCGTTCTTTCTCAGAACAAACTTGAGTTATAAGATATGGGAAGATAAGGACTACTATATAATCGCCGGCGCAGAAGATATGCTAGATAAGCTTTCACTCATAGCAGGTATAAAAATAGAGTACGGTCTAGCAAGATAGTTTTTATACCACAGCACAGAAAAGATCCTCTGTGCTGTGGTATATCTATATAAGCAGCGAACACCGTGTCATTGCGAACGAAATGAAGCAATCTCAGAGATTGCCACGTCGCTACGCTCCTCGCAACAACGACTTTGAGTGAGTGTTTATATAATTATTAATGATCTGTTGTTTTTCTTCTGGTAATTCCGAAAATTCAATGTCCATTTCATATCCATCTTTCAACAATGTCTGTCTGCATGATAGAACATTCCCTAGTATTTCATTAATTACCTTACCATTTGGAAACTGAATTTGCATTTCTACAGTCGCACTTGTCTCCGGCACGTATTTATCTGTTCTGATACAAACATGCGACTCGCTTATATCCCTAGCATATGCTCGCTTTTCAAGCATAGGCTGCTCTGAAGCATACACAATATATTTAACAAGCAACTTATCTTTCCCCTTTATAGTTCCTGACTGCGAATCTTTGTTCTCAGATTTGCCAGTTTCTTGCTTAAAGTTTATTATTTGTTTGCCTATATTTATTTCATCGTTATTTTTTAATATATGTTTGAGCACTTTTTTGCCCTTAATCTTAGTGCCATTATAGGAATGAATATCGTATAACACATAGCCTTCATGCTGTGGCCGTATCTTTGCGTGAAGTCTGGATACTAATTCATCTTCCAGTATTAGTTCATTATCTTCAGATCTTCCTATCCAGAACTCTATGTTTGAACGCAATTTGTATGTTTCTGATTCTCCGCCCTCCTTTCTCCATATAAGCTCAGCAGAAGAAAGAGACTCAACAACTTCCTTCTCAATTAAGCCTCTTGGTATGTTTTTATATTCATCTTCTTCCTCTTTAGCATGCTGCTTCTGCCCAAACTTTATTATTATATCAATCAATTTGTCTATTTTTGAAAGGCCAATATAAACCAGAATAATAAGAGTTGATATCCCAAAAATAGAAAACCCAAATTTAGCAGGGTGATCTTTTATAAACAGTTCAGCTTTACTAACTGCAAAAACACTCGCTGAAGAAAATAAAAGTGCAGCAAGTTGACAAATAACTAAAAACAAAAATTTGTTTCGCATATACTATTAAACTAGGCTGCCTTTGGCAGCAACTTTTTCGTCATTGCGAGCGACTGAAAGGAGCGTGGCAATCTATGAGATTGCTTCGTCGTTATCACTCCTCGCAATGACAGTACTTTGAAATTCCTATACATTAAACATAGAATTTTCTTATTGTATTACAGATATATTCAATTTGATTTTTCGTCAATTCTGGAAACATAGGTAATGAAAGTACGCTCTGAGCAAATTTTTCAGTTGTAGGAAAATCATTCTTCTTATAACCTAAGTCTTTATAGGTCTGCTGAAGATGCATAGGTAAAGGATAATGAATGTTTGTAACAATTCCCTTATTTTTTAGCAATTCCTGCAATTTGTTTCTCTGCTTAGCCCTGATTACGTATAGATGAAATACATGTTTAGCGTAATTCTTTTCAATAGGAATCGTTACTGAACTAGTTTGAAGTAAACTATTATAAAAAGCGGCACATTTGCGTCTTGCTCTATTCCATTGATCCAAATGTTTTAATTTTACTCTCAAAACTGCTGCCTGCAATTCGTCAAGCCTGCTATTAAATCCTTTTATTACATTATAGTACTTTTTTTCTTCTCCGTAATTCCTTAACATTCGCAATCTCTCTGCTGTTTTCTCATCATTTGTAACCACCATCCCACCATCCCCATAAGCGCCCAAATTTTTGGTTGGATAGAAACTGAAACATCCTATATTGCCTATTGAACCCACTTTTTTTTCTTTATATTTTGCTCCATGGGCCTGACAAGCGTCTTCTATAACTTTTAAATTATATTTTTTGGCGATCTCTAATATTGGGTCCATATTCACAGGATGTCCATAAAGGTGAATAGGAATTATTGCTTTTAACTTTTTCGTAAATCTTTTCTTTAGGCATATCTCTAGTTTTTCTGGAGAGAGCGTATAAGTTTCAGGATCAATATCTACGAAAACCGGAGTTGCGTTTGCAAACGTAATAGCAGAAACAGTAGGCGCTGAAACATTAGGAACAGTAATAATCTCATCTCCTGATTTCACTCCGCAAGCAAGTAAAGATAAATGCAATGCTTCTGTTCCTGAACCTACGCCTACGCCATATTTCGTATCACAATAGGCTGCAAATTCTTTTTCAAAATTTTTAACATTTTCTCCAAGAATAAACCAGCCAGTTTCAAGAACACTATTGAGTGCTTTATCTATCTCTTTTTTTATAGAATTATATTGTATTCTTAAATCAAGCGTAGGAATTTTGGTTTTCACTTAGCTGCCTCTTCACTGTCACGAGCCTCATCCCAAAAAAATCCGCATTTATCTTTAAACTCATCCCATTTATCTCTTTCATCAAACGGGTAGTAGAAGCATGTCCTTCGCATCTTATCTGTATTGTAAACTCTACATTGTTTAGTTTTTGAATTATAATAACTGCAATTCCATTTTCTGCCTAATAATTTAACTTCACAACAACTGCAATTCCTACATTGCCCCTTTCTTTTCTTTACTGAATTTTCGACATATTTTCTTCTAAAAATGACAAAAAACCATCTTCGAATTATTTGTAGATATTTATTCAAACAATCACCAATATTTTGATTTATTCTTTTTATAATATTCTATTGTCTTTTTTAATCCTTCCTCCAAATTTATTTTTGGTTCCCATCCTACAACCTTTTTAATTTTACTAATATCCGAATAATAATCTCCAGGCTCCTGAGCTGCACGTTCCGGGCTAAATGGAGCAAATTTCCAGTTATTGCTTTTTGTAATATCAGTGATGGTTTTGGCTAATTCCAAAAAACTGGAAGGTTTATCACTTCCTATATTAAAGACTTCTCCATAAGCAGTTTCACACTTAGCGCACATAAGTATTGCATTAACCATATCTTCTACATAAAGAAAATCCCTTAGAATTGAGCCGTCTCCAAATACCTCTATTGTTTCATTGTCTATTGCTAAACGAATAAACCAATTTACTACTCCAAAGCGGCTATGCATCATTTGCGCTCTTTCGCCATAAATATTACTCAATCTTAGAGTTAAAGAACGCACATTCTGATTATCATTATAAATTTTAAAGAGCTTCTGAGCTGTTAAACTTGAAAGCTCATAGATGCCTTTTGGATTCATTGGCACATCTTCACTAACTGGTAATTGTTTTACTTTTCCATATTCACCGCGCGTTCCGGTATAAATTAGTTTTACATCTCTGTTAAAATTCTTGCACGCTTCCAAAAGCACAGCTGAACCTTTAATGTTTATGTCTATATCCAGGAATGGATTCGTAAGACTCAAAACATGATCATTCTGCCCTGCAAGATGAAAAATATAATCTTTATTTCTAACAATATAGTTCATGCTGTTTTTATCTCTTATGTCACTAAAGTTAATGTTAATGTTATTCTTAATTGCTTCTATGTTGAACAGATTTCCACCATGCCCATTAATCATTGCATCTAATAATGTAACCTTTGCGCCTAATTTAAGTAGTTTTATTGCCAGATTACTTCCTATAAAGCCTAATCCGCCAGTGATAAGAACCTTTTTATCTCGCACTTTTAAATTCTCCCTTATAAACTTTACGAATGACAAACTGCGGAGTTTCATTACTGCTCAACAGTAAATGCCCAACGTATTCTCCTAAAACTCCCAAAATAAGAAGTTGGACTCCTGAAAAAACCATAACAGCAATAACTAAAGAAGACCAGCCGAGAGGGGTTTCTGGATATAAAAGTTTTTCAACAATCACAACAATGCTAATAATTATTCCCAAACAACTAAAGAGCAATCCAAGACAGAAACTAATTCGTAACGGTTTTATAGAAAAATTTATAAACATATTAAACCATAATCTAATCAACTTTTTGAAGGTATACCCGGATTGCCCTTTTTTTCTCTTTTTATGTTGAACTTCAAGCTTTCCAATATTCCTGGTACATCGCAATGCTAGCCCATCAATATACGGGAAAGGGCCCTTATATTTAATAATTTCTTGGACTACAAATCGGCTAAGACATTTAAAACTTGACAAATACAGATTTCCTGGCTTATTCAACATAAGGGTAGCAATCCAATTATTAAACCAGCTTCCTGCATTCCTGAAGCAATTGTGTTGTTTCTTTTTATAAAAAGTATAAACGATATCATATGGTCCAGTTATAGCTTTCTCAATTAGGAGCGGCACATCCTCAGGAGAATTTTGAAAATCATCGTCCATAATCACTACATAATCTCCATTTGCATAGTTTAGCCCTGCCATAACAGCATTATGTTCCCCAAAATTTTTGGAAAGACTAAGAAATGTGATTAATGAAGAATATTTCTCAACTAGTTCACAGCAGACTCCGGAACTGTTATCATGACTGCCATCATTTACCAAAATAATTTCATAAATTTTTTTGTATTTCTCCAAGACTTTAGTTAATTCCTCGACCAAATCAGCAAGACAATGCTGGCTATTGTAAACAGGAATAACTATAGAAACATTTACTCTATTCTCCATTAGCAATCTTTGCCCCCCTACCTTTTTTTTCTCGCTTATTGTACAAAACCTTAAATAATTCTATCACGTTATTGTCTAATGTATATTTTTTTACTTTAACTAAATTATATGACTTCATCTTTTTTATGCATTTTGGATATATATCATATTTAGTATCAGCATTTATCATTATCATATATTCTGGCTTGAAACGCTCCATTAGATTAACATTCATTTTCTGTAAACTTCTCATGCTTTTATCTGCATCCTTCCAGACCCATGGAGAAAAGCTAAATGCTTTTGTCTCCATGCAAAGAGTATCAGCTTCAATACCCAATACAGATGTGCCCCTTTTAAAATATCTGTTTAAATCTCTGGATATTTCCAAAAGTTTATATTGAGGTTTAATCAATGGCATTACATCCGTAAATACATTTGTTAATAAGTAAATCGCAATTCCTGCTGAAAAAGCGGTCTTCATCAAATTTTTATTTCCCTGCATGATAATCTTGCAAATTTTAGAGATAACAAAGATTAACACTATTCCGATAATTATTACAGACATCATCGCTGTCGTCTGTGGCCCAACGCCGGGATATTCTCCTATATTAACTTTAGATAAAAAGCCAGCAATCATTTTTGATAAAAAAGGCATTAAATATGCGCTTATTAGAGGAAGCAGAACTAAATACAAATACCACTTAATTTTAAAATATTCTTTTCCTCTATCAATAATGGAAATTAAACCGTAAATACAAATAATACTTATAACTATTATTGTAGTATCTAGCCGTCCTTGAATAGCCATATTGACATTATCAGAACTATCAGATACTAAATCAAATAATGTAATAACCCTTAAAATTGCAACTCTTATTGTAGGAAGTATTGCTAAAGATGCTATAAAAATAATAATTATTTTTTTGACTTTGGAATTTACGGAAATTAAACCAGTTTTTATCAGATCTAAAAATTGCTTATCCCCTATATTTTTAGACAAAAAAGAGGTCAACAACATTGAAATGGGTATAACCAATACAATGAATCTCCTGATAGGTATATAATTAGTAATTATAAAAGGAAGGCATGCTAATACAATCCATATTATTGAGTATCGATCAATAGAAGATAATTTTAAAGAAGATGGCTTATTGGTCCTATTAAGCAAATAAACTATTACACAAAAAATAAAAAGAGGTGTCAGGATTGTAAGGTTGCCAATAATCAATGTGCCTGGATTAATTGCAAATCGCATAAAATTCATTATAGCCAGACCAGGCATATAAGTTACGTTTTCCGAAAAAAAAGCGCCATTCATTGCTTTCCATTTTTCATAGTTTGGAAAAACAAAAATAAACAAATATGCTATAAAAGAAAGTATTAATCCTGATGTAAACCAAATTGCAATTCTTATAGGATTTTTTATCATTTTCATTCTTACTTCATATATAAAAAAGCCCATTATCACTAAGATGTATGCAAGTCCATAGGATTTACTGAGCCAACCACACACTAAACATAAGGCTGATATAAAGTAATATATTCTGTTATGTTTACCAATTAACCAAAAATATAATGAACAGGTAATAAAAAGGAACATTAAACTTTCGGTGAGACCTGCTCTATTGTAGCTTACAACTATATTATTTACTCCACAAATAAATGTTGCAATAATCGCGAATTTTTTATTCTTAGTTATTTCTTTTGCAATGCGATAGACAAATATTAATGTCAGACAACCACTCACAGCAGAGACAAGATTAATCTGCCAGAAACCAACCCCAAAAATTTTAAACGATAAATAAGTAAAATATGTATATAAGGGAATGCAGAAAATTGGATTAAAATCATCTATTAACCATTTGCCAAACAAAATTTTGTTTCTGGCATTATGAATATAAAATCCAACATCTGAACTTAAAACCCCAATCATATCTAATTGGCTATCTGCGCCCAATGCAAGCAACCTGATTATCCATAGAAACGCAAAGAGCGCGATAAGTAAAAAGGATGAATTGATTACAGAATTATATTTTTGTTCTACTTTATTAAGTTCCATATTTTTTAGCCTTCATATCAATGACATTTCTGTAAGTATTACAAACTCTTTGCGTAACAACCTGTGTGTTCAGTTCATTGGAAATCTTTACGATTGTAGTTTCTTTAACTCCTCTTCCATCTTCTAACATTTTTATTATAGCATGTGCAAGAGCGACTGGAGTGTCTTCCTCTATAATGGTAATATCCTCATGGTGTTGGCTAGCCAGTTCAATGCCTCCAGCATTATTAGTTGTAATAACAGGCGTTTCACATAATAATGATTCTAACACCACATTGGGTCTAGCTTCCAATGTAGATGATAATACATAGACATCTGCAGAAGTATAAAAATCCACCAGTACTTCGTGACTTTTAAAACCTGTAAATATTACATTTTTCTCTAGATTTAATTTTATAGCTAGTTGTTTTAGTTCCTTGAGCAATGGACCCTCTCCTGTTAATACTAATTTTAAATTAGCGTATTTTTTAATAACATATTGCAAGCTTCTTATTAAAAGATTATGTCCGCTTATTGGTATTAGCCCTTTAACATTTAGCAGTATTTTATCAGCATTAAATTTCTCCTTTAGAAGGTTCGAACGCTTTCCTCTTTGTAATATAAAGAAATCACTAACCATATTAGGTATCACTTCAGCGGTAACACCCGTATCTTTCAATAACTTATCTGCAAGGCATTGACTAACACATATAACCTTATCAACATTGCGAACAATTTTTCTATAAAGATTGAAAAAACTTTTTTTATAATACCAGACATCTGTTCCATGGAAGTTAAGAATAATAGGTTTTCTCAAGGTCTTGCCAACAAAAAACCCAATCTTTGTAAGATCTGTATATCCGTGTATGTGCACCAAATCCGCAGAAGAGAGTTTTGATGCCATTATACTAAAAATTTCCAACAGGGTGAGCAGATGATAATATTTATCCAGTGCCCAGTTTACTTTCTTTGTGTTATATCTTTTACGTTCCTTATTAAGGCTTGGCATAACCCTATTTTTTACAATGTGTATTTTTGCATTTCTATCTACTTTATTTAGCCTGTATTGGGGAAGCATATCAAAACTAAATATGTTAACTTCATTGCCTTTTTTGATTAATTCAGAGGCTAAATTATTACACATGCTTCCTATGCCGCTGGGATTGAATATATGAGGAGTAATGATCGCAATTTTCATATAGTTGAGACGTCCAAATATCCATTTTGTTTGCATATATCACATATTGTATGAGTCTTACGTTTATTTTTACCTGAGACTGAATTTCTTGCGCTCAGGTAATACTTATTATTCCATATTTGTTTAAACGTTGTTTCTTTAATATTTCCAAAAGCATATTTATCTCCATATACTGCACAGCATGGAAACACCTCTCCGCTGGGACTTATTACAGATGTTCTCCATAATCTATCACAAGCATTTTGTCTAATTCTTGACTTGCTTTTTATATTATATCCCGAATACTTATCGTTTTTTTTAGGAAGCCAATCTTTGAATTCCTCAATTCTGCATTTTACATCTCTTGTAATCTCCCCTCCCATATCTAAATGAAGTGCAGAGATTAAAATTGAATCGAAGCCCCTACTTTTATATGTTTTCAAAGCATCATTTACGCCATCTTCGTTATATTTGGTTACGAGGTAGCGCCAAATAAGACTAGGTGTTTTGGTATTTCTTTCCTTTTTTATCTCTGATATTAATTGTACGTTTTTCATAACTTTCTTAAAATTTCCACCTATATTATATTTCTCATACTCTTTCTCAGTTGAGCCTGCAGCTGAAACTATTAATCCACTCAATCCGCTGTCTACTATATCTGTAGCATACGGTTCTATATCAAAACTTAAATTAGAGCTAATATCAACTTTTATTCCAGCGTCAGTAGTATATTTGATCATCTTGGTAATATCTTTATTAAGAAACGGTTCTCCCCAATTATATAAATCTATCTTGTATAAATACTTCCCACACTCATCTATAATTTTTTTTAGCGTATCAAAATCCATAAATTTTTTTTCTGCCATTTTATCTTTCCTTCCTGTAGGGCAAAGAGGACACTTTAGATTACATACATTGACAGGATCTATTGATAAAGAAGTTGGGAATCCATACACTTTTGAATTATGCAAAAAATTTGTCTGTATATAAATCGCCAGAAAATTAATAAATTTCACGAGTGTGTTTCTTTCATCTGTTAAATGAGTATATACTGCCTTAAATAACTTCATTTTTTAACTCTATTTCTCATCTGTCCAATACCGGTATATTCTGTGTAATCTCTTTGGATGCTTTAGAAGAATAGACGCTAACAGACGTAATGCCTTAATTGTTCGAAACAGATTATATCTTATATAATTAACATTATTATTCGGCATCACTATGTTAGTTTGTATGTCATTCAACATATTTAGTAACTTACTGCTGGAGATATTGGTAAAATTCTGCTTCGTATTATCATTAATGTATATGTCCCAATCCCTTAAAATCATTTTCTTGCTCTCCAGTTCCTCAAAAACCTTTGTTGCAGGAAGTGGAATGAGCTTATACACTGAGATATGGTTTGGCTTTACAGCATGTAAAAACTTCATACTTTCCTTAATATCCTGCTCTGTTTCTCCTATAGTGCCAACTATTATATTAGCAAGAAAACGAATACCAGCCTGTTTAGTCATCCTGGCAGCTCTGTAGTTTTGCTCTACAGTTGTTTTTTTGTTTAACTTGTCCAACACGCGTTGAGAGCCTGATTCAAAACCATACTCAATCTGAACACAGCCTGCTCTTTTCATTATGCCTAACAAGTTTTCTGTAATAACATTCACTTTAGCCTGAGCACACCATTTGAGCCTTTTATGTAAATTCTTCTTTATCATCAACTCCAAAATTTCATACGCTCTTTTTTCATTATTTAAAAACATATCATCTGTAAAATAAACCCCTTCTACTTTATAATCTATAACAAGTTGTTCAAGTTCTGATAGAACACGCTCTGGCGAAAGATATCTTACTTTTTTGCCAAAGACTTTACTTCCTGCACAAAACGTGCATTTAAAAGGACATCCTCTTGTGGTCATTACTGAAGTTGCTCTTAGCTGATAGCCTCTTATAACATTTGATGCTCTTTGAGTATAATATCCCATATCAAGAAGATGCCTTGCAGGGAACGGCAATAAATCAAGATCTCCTATAGGGTCCCTATCAGAGTTGGAAACTATCATGTCATTATTCCTATAAGATACGCCTTTTATGCTATTAAGCGATTGTCTGTCTGCCAGATCACACATTGTATATTCTCCCTCTCCCCTGACAGTAATGTCTATTGATTCGCATTCTTCAAGAATTTCTTCAGGAAATATAGATGCATGATTCCCACCAAGAACAATCTTGATATCAGGAAAAAGTTTTTTTACCAGTCTTGATGTACGATATGCCGGATTTATTAATGCGGTTGTTGCCGTGATTCCAACAAGATCAGGCTTTATCTCTTTTAATAAACATGTTTCTTCGTCTATTGTCTTTCGAATGTTATTTTTATGCTTATGGAATATTATTTCTTCGTCTACAAGATGTACAATATGACCTTTTTTTTCAAGAACAGCTCCGATATATGCAATGCCCAAAGGAGGCCATATTCCATTCCCCCATTTGGGATTTTCACTTGTTGGATATATTAGGCAAATATTCATAATCTATACTTGATCCCTGTAACAATCCCTTTTATTCTAGGCATAATTATTTTAAAATTTTTTCTCTTTACTGCGGACAGCATATGTTTTATATTCTCTATCAAGAAAAACCATGAGAAACTAATTACCTGTGTGGTGGTTGCATTTTTTTTCATAAAAATAATTCTGTTTCTCGGTTTAAAGAAGGCCCCAAAGGGATTTTCAGAACCTCCGCTTGTTCTTGCAATTTTATGCCGCAGTTTTGCTCTTGGCGCAACTATGCATTTAAATCCGGCTTTTATCGCCTTTGTGCAGTAGTCTATGTCTTCCTGATAGTAAAAATAACGTTCATCCATTAATCCAATTTCGCTGATAACATTTCTATGTATAAGTAATGCGCAGCCGCTTATGAAGTCAGAATCACATATCTCATCATATTGTCCGTAATCCTGCTTCATGCCTCCGATATGTGACGTTACCCCAGTCTTCCAGTTCATTTTGCCTTTTGCAAACCACAGGGTGTTTTGTTTATTATAATAATACATCTTGGGACCAATAATGCCTATTGTTGAATTAATTTTTATGGGTTTTATTAATTCGTTTAACATATCAGGCGCAATTTTAGTGTCGTTATTTAGCAATAAGACACTATCAAACTTCATCTTCATAGCCTGCCTTATAGCTATATTATTAGCCTCAGCAAAACCCAAGTTAGCTTTATTTTCAATTAATATTAGCCATGGATAATGTTTTTTAAAATGCTCCTGAGAGCCATCTGTAGACGCATTATCAACAATACAGACCTTATAATTATCGTATGTTTGAGCTTTTATGGATTCAAGACATTCAATAGTATCTTCTTTGCCATGATGATTAAGAATTATGATAAAAACACTTGGCTCTTTGTGGTTAGAATTTTCTTCAAGTATGTTTCCCTGCATTATGACTTTATTCTCAAGTCTGCTATCTATGATTTTCTGCATTACAAAATTGTTAAGCTGCAGGTTATTTCTCACTCCTTCTTCCATAAGCTTCTTATACGCAAAAACGAATTTTCCAAATATCACTTCTTCAGCCAAATTTTCCGCAACAAAACTTTTTGCATTTTTTCTAATAGTCTCTATTCTATGTTTGTCCCCTAAAAGCTTCATTATCTCAGATGCAATTGCTTCAGGGGTATTTTCTTTTACAATAATTCCTGTCTTCCCGTTTTGGATAATTTCTTCAGCGCCCTTACACCGCGTAGAAACAACTACAGGCCCCATTATCATTGCTTCTCCAACAACGTGCGGACATGATTCAAGTCTGCTTCCCAGTATTTTTATTTGAGCATCCTTAAGATATTGTGAAACCTCGTGGTGTTTCACATGTCCCATAAATTCAACATTTTCTTCAATTCCAAGTTCTCTGCACCGTTTTTTTAGAGAATAAAGCAAAGGTCCTTCTCCAAGGAATTTGTGCTTCACCTCAATGCCTCTTTTTTTTAAGACGCCGATTGCTTCCAGAACAATATCTGCCCCGCCTATAGGATATAAGTCTTTTACTGTTATTGTATGATTTTTCTTCCCACAGTATTTATCAGGGAGAAACAGGTTTCTATTTACCTCAGTCCATATTACACCGTCAATTCTAAGCCCTTTTCCGGTTAATTCCTCTTTGAGACAATAACTGTTAGCGATCGTGGTATACCGTCTATTTATTATTTTTTTCAGATCAAGAAATCTTGCAGGGATATAATCCCACCCATCGTTTCCCACAAATACCTGTATTACCTTCTTCTTTCTCAATCTATGCCAGGCAAGTATCAAAGCCGTATTCCACAGGCTCCAACCATGTATCTCTATTATGTCGCGGTCTTCTACAAACTTTGAGATTTCCCTGTACAGCATTAAAATATCCAAAACCTTATGCAAAAATCCCAACTTGTTTCTTCTAAAGAAAGGAGTTATTCTCTTTATATTCGGATGCATGTACATTTTAGGCACTTCTTCTGTTGACATCTTCGGAGAGAACCCAATCATCTTTACATCAACGCCATTCTCTAACAGCCACTTAAACTTAGTCCAGTTATGGATAGCCATTCCTACATCATCAGGAACCAGTACAGGAGAGATGATACCTAATTTAAATTTTATTGTATTCTTCATATAATTTACCTGCTATCTCTGCCCAGTCATAATTACGCGCATATTCAATTCCATTCTTGCTAAATCGCTCTCTTTTTCTGCTGTTTGATAGAAGTTCTATTACTGCTTCTGAAAATGCTTTGCTGTCTTTGGGTTTTACAAGAATTCCCGTTTCGCTGTCTATAACAACTTCAGGTATGCTTGCTGTATTAAATCCTACACATGCCAGACCACTTGCCTGCGCTTCCATAAACGGCATTCCAAACCCTTCATATATAGATGCGCATGTAAATAAATCAGCAGATTTATAATATGCTATCACATCTTCTACAGGAAGATGTCCAAGAAGATAGACATTCCCAATTTCGCTAGCTCTTTGTTTGATCAGCTCTGAATAATCGCTATCATCAAATTTCCCGATAATATAAAGATGCGTTTTTGGAATTTTCTTCAGAACCAGTTCAAAAGCATTTAACAGCAGATCTACGCCTTTATGTTTTGCCATTCTTCCAACATGAAGTAATGCCGGATGGCGTAAATTTAGCTTTCTCTCTTTTTTTCTAAATACATGAAAATCTATGCCGGGAGTAACAACTGTGCTCTCTACAGATGATTTAGATAACAAGTAATTTTTGATAAAATTTGAATTGGTTATAACCGCATCTGATCTAGAGGTGTTTCTTAGCATCTTCTCATTCTCTAAAATTCTGCGTTCCCTGTCATATCCTGTATAAATGCTAGGGTCTATAACACTATGATAATGATAGATAACTTTATATCCAAATCTTTTCTTATTGTTTATTACAAAATCATCAAGAGGAGGGTAATGAACATCTATAATATCAGGTCTTATGATCTCTAACGCTCGTTTAAAGAACATATTTGCGATTGGCCTCATAAATGATTTAGTAAATAAGTAAATACGTCCTCTTGTCCCGAAAGGATTTGTGATTATCGGAGTAACAACAGGTATTCTAGAATTCAAATGTTTGTGTGAAGAAAACAGTGTAAGTATACTGAGGTTTACATCCTCGTATTTACACAACTGATTGGCATGCGCAACAACCGTATCAGGGATTCCGGCACCTTCAACAAGGCAGGTATAGACAATAGCAATATTCATAACCCAACTATCTTCTTCCACCAGTTTTCATTCTCAATGTACCATGAGATAGTTGCCTCCAGTCCATCTTCAAAATCATAAACAGGTTTCCAACCTAATTGGCTTTTTATCTTATCTGCATTAATAGCATAACGCCGATCATGTCCCAGCCTGTCCTTTACAAATTTTATTAATGCATGCGGCTTCTTCAATCTTCTTAAAATAAACTTAGCTATATCTATATTGGTTTTCTCATTATTAGCGCCTATGTTATAGACTTCTCCTGTTTCTCCTTTTTGCGCTACCAAATCAATAGCTCTCGAGTGATCTATTACATGGATCCAGTCTCTTACATTTGTTCCATCTCCATAAACAGGCAATGTCTTAGACCAGAGAGCATTGATGATCATTAGCGGAATAAATTTCTCAAGGAATTGGTATGGACCATAATTATTTGAACATCGCGTAATTATAACGGGCAATTGATACGTATGGAAATAAGCCTGGACAAGCATGTCAGCAGACGCTTTACTCGCAGCGTAAGGGCTATTTGGCGCGAGAGGCGTTTCCTCAGTAAAATAGCCGTTATCGGGAAGATCTCCATATACTTCATCTGTTGATATCTGTATGAAGCGCTTAATCCCAGCCTGTTTTGTAATCTCAAGAAGAGTCTGCGTCCCAAGTATATTTGTTCTCATAAACTCAGCGGGATCAACAATACTTCTATCCACATGTGATTCAGCGGCAAAATTAATAATTATATTAATCCTGTTTTCTGCAATAATTTGCCTGACCAATTCTGCGTCTAAAATATCACCCTTAATAAATGTATATCTGTTTTTATATTTGTCCTGAACATCCAAAAGACTTTCTAAATTTCCCGCATATGTTAATTTATCCAAATTCACAATGTTCACAGAGCCATATTTCTCCAACTCATATCGTATGAAATTAGATCCAATAAAACCACAACCTCCTGTAACTAACATATTTGCTTTCATCTGAAAATGCCCTCTCTGTCATTGCGAACAAAGTGAAGCAATCTCGCCTTTTAAGATTGCCACGTCGTCCCGAAAGCCTTCGGGACTCCTCGCAATGACGTTTTTATTCCCCCTATCCATCCTTCCTGCTCCAGTCGTATGGAATATCGCTTTTGTGCGGATCCATTCTGTATTCATCAGGATTTTTGGAGTTATAGCATTCTGTAACGCAATTAACTATTATAGCCTCATAATCGCTTATACATTT
>JAGMBN010000150.1 GCA_023129655.1 bacterium
ACTATATTGTAGCATGTGTTGGCGGAGGAAGTAATTCCATAGGGATTTTTTATCCATTCATACCCGACAAGAAAGTTTCTCTTATTGGTGTTGAAGCCGCAGGATTTGGTATTAAAACAGGTAAGCATGCTGTAACGCTGGGAAAAGGCACAATAGGCACACTTCACGGAAGTATGAGTTACCTCTTGCAGGATAGTAATGGTCAGATAAAAATAGCACATTCAATTTCTGCGGGGCTTGATTATCCGGGAGTTGGTCCAGAGCATAGCTTTCTAAAGAAAACAGGCAGAGCAGAATATCATTCCATTACAGATAAAGAGGCTCTGGAGGGATTCAAACTGCTTTGCAAAACAGAAGGGATCATCCCTGCTTTAGAGACAGCTCATGCAATTGCCTATGTAAAAAAACTAGCGCCCAAGCTAAGGAAAAGCGAGATAATTATAATTTGTCTTTCAGGCAGAGGAGATAAAGATGCAAATACAGTAGCAAAGGCGCTGGAGGTAAAACTGTGAACAAAATAGAAAGAGTATTTCTTAATCTTTCCAGAACAAATACAGCGGCTTTCATTCCTTTTATAACTGCAGGTGATCCAACTCTTGCCATAACAAAGAAACTGGTTTTCGCATTTGAGAAAGCTGGAGCAGATATTATTGAACTTGGCGTTCCCTTTTCAGATCCGCTTGCAGACGGTCCTACAATACAACAAGCTTCTGAAAGAGCGCTTAAAAATGGAGTTTCTCTACGAACTGTGATAACCCTTGTCAGAGATATTAGAAGGAAAAGCAGTATCCCTATTATCTTGATGGGATACTACAACCCCATATTTAAATATGGGGTTAATAATTTTGTAAAAGACTCTATAAAAGCTGGTATTGACGGAATTATTGTACCTGACCTTCCGCCGGAAGAAGCTTTGCCAATCTATAATAAAACAAAAAAGTCTCCTCTTGCTATAATATTTCTTGCTGCCCCCACAAGTACACATGATAGAATTAAACTAATTGCCAGAATGACAGAAGGATTTATTTATTATGTATCTCTTACCGGTGTAACCGGAGCCAGAGGCATGTTGTCAAAAACAATTAAACAGAATGTATTAAGGATTAAGAATCTCGCTTTCAAACCAGTTTCCGTTGGTTTCGGTATCTCTACACCGCAGCAAGCAAAAGAAGTTGCGTCATACGCTGACGGAGTGATTATAGGAAGCGCAATAGTTAAGTTAATTGAACAAAACCTCAATAAGCCAAACCTTCTTGATAAAGTTACCTCTTATGTCAAAGAAATGGTATGTGCGACAAAAGAAGAAAGTTAAAGATTACAGGTTGAGATGTCTGCAGAAGTTATTACTATTGGAACAGAGCTGCTCACAGGCAGCACTATCAACACAAACGTATTATACCTTTCAGAAAAACTCACATCTCTTGGCATAGAAACTTGTTTCCAGACGTCTGTTGGAGATAATCATACCCATCTGGAATCAGTGCTTTCTGAAGCAATTAAGCGCTCAGAAATAATTATTGTTACCGGAGGGTTGGGTCCAACTGTAGATGATATAACTAAACAAGCTGTATCCAGTGTTCTGAAAACTCGCCTGATTCTTGAAACAGGCATCCTCTCAAAAATAGAACGGTTCTTTAAGGATAGAAAAAAGGAAATACCGTCCAACAATTATAATCAGGCTCTTATTATCAGAGGGTCTATGATTATTAATAATGAAACAGGAACAGCTCCCGGCTTAATTATTGAAAGAGACAAAAATACCATCATTCTACTTCCTGGTGTTCCAGGAGAATTAAAACAAATGTTTGAACATACTGTTTCTAAATATCTTGAAAAAAAATACAGTAAAAATCTTGTCATTAAATCTCGCACATTAAGAACCTTTGGTCTTGGAGAATCAGATATTGATGAAAAAATTACCCATATTACAGAAAAATACTCAAATCCATGTATTGCGTTCCTTGCACATACCACAGAGGTGGATATAAAAATAACTGCAAAGGCTGGCAATCAGAGTATTGCTGATTCTCTAATAGCAGATGTGGAAACCAAGATAAGAGATTGCCTTGGAGACTGTGTGTTTGGCGCAGATGATGAAACAATGGAGAAAATCGTTGGAGCTATTTTAACACTGCGAAACAAAACAATCGCTGTTGCTGAATCATGCACTGGAGGGTTGCTCTCTAATCTCCTAACAAATGTCTCCGGAAGTTCAGCATATTTCATTGAATCCATTATTGCTTACAATAATGAAGCCAAAACTAGATTGCTGCATGTTTCTCCACAAACAATTGAAGAATTCGGAGCAGTAAG
>JAGMBN010000151.1 GCA_023129655.1 bacterium
GCTGAAATGTTTACAGAGGTTGAAGAAACTTTCTCAGTCTCAGCCTTAACTGTTTCATCGGAAATAATTTCGCCGTCGCGCATATGAATAATTCTTTTTGCGTATTGGGCAATCTCTTTTTCATGAGTTACCATAACAATCGTTTTACCACTCTGATTCAATCTTTGTAAAATTGACATAATCTCTTGTCCGCTCTTTGTGTCAAGATTGCCTGTCGGTTCATCGGCAAAAATAATCAATGGTTCATTCACTAAAGAACGCGCAATAGCAACTCGTTGCCGTTCTCCGCCGGAAAGTTCATTCGGACTATGAGACGCTCTCTGCGTAACGCCCACACTCCTATGCCGATTTTGTATGTCTTGCTTACATTCTTTAATTCTATCACTTTTTGGGACTCTTCTTTTTCCCGCCAAAAGGCGTAAAAGGATTACTGCCGCCTCCGCTGCTTTTTGATGGCATATACTGCTGGGTCTTAATTATTATTGTGTCTTTTGCCTTTAATCCGGAGACAACCTCTACATTGTCTTCACCCAAAATCCCAAGCTCAACATGACGCTTAACAGGTTCTTTATCTTTACCTTGACTCAAAAGAATGAAATTCCCTTTTTTATCCTGATTGATTGACTCAATAGGTATTATCAAAATATTGTCCTTGCTTTTCTCTATTATATTCACGTTTGCGCTCATACCTGAACGAAAAACATCAGGTACTCGTTTTGGAACAAGTTCAACTTCATAGATAGTAACATTATTAACAACCTTAGATTCATATGATATATGATCAACTTTTGCGTCAACTTTTACTTGGGGATATGCGTCTAAACTGATAATTGCTGTTTGCCCAATCTTTACCTTCCCGATATCGGTCTCGTCAACCTGAGCTCTGACAATAAGACGATCCGATAATACAATCACAGCCTCAGAAGAAGAAACAGTCTGACCCGGCTCAACCGCTCTAACAATTACCTCTCCGTCAATAGGGGCTATAAGTGGAGTAGGCTTATACGCATCCTGCCAGTATTTCATGCTTTTTTCACCCTGCGCTCTGGCGGCATCTAAAAGAGCTGCTCTTTCCGTTGAACTCATCCATGCCAGGGTTTGACCAATCTTTACTTTTTCACCCTCTTTAACCAAAATCTTTTCAATCCGTCCGCTGATCGGAGGCTTTATCTCCAGGCGGTTTTGGGGCTGCACCGTGCCGGTTGTTGATATAAAATTTTGAATATTTCCAAATACAGGGCTTATTTCTCTAATAACCTCATTAGAGGGTTTACTATGCCTTGCCTTAATTATCAAAACTGTTGAGATAACCAAGACAATTAATAAAACAGAATAAACTTTCCATCTTTTATTCTTCATAATCCAATGTTCCTCCTTTTGCCTGGATCCAGTTAGCTTCATTAACCAAAACATTTGCTTGAGCATTCA
Source organism: bacterium (assembly GCA_023129655.1). Taxonomy (GTDB): domain Bacteria; phylum JAHJDO01; class JAHJDO01; order JAHJDO01; family JAHJDO01; genus JAHJDO01. The sequence goes on from JAGMBN010000151.1 coordinate 1,429, forward strand.
GAAAAGATTTCTTTGCATTTACAAGGTTATCTTCAATAATTACCCAATCATTAAAAGATGTAAGTCCTGTTGAATACTGCGCGTTAGCTATCTTTGCCCGTTCTTTAGCAGCTTCAAGATATTTGCGCTGTACAGAGACCCTGTCTGCTGCATTCTGAAACTCTGTCCATGTTTCTTCTAATGTAAAAATGATACTATCCCGTCCGCTTCGTTCATCTGCTTGCGCCTTATTCAGTCCAGCTTTGGCTTTAGAAACTTTAGCTATTCGTTTTCCGCCTTCAAATATTGGCAAAGATACGCTTACACCAACCGACCATGCGTATGTATCCTCGTCCGGCAGCCAATCCGAGTTAGTTGTTCCAGTGCCGGCAGTGGCGTAAATTTTAGGAAAAAAGTCAGCCTTAGCAGATTTTAAACCGAATCTAGCCGCTTCTTTTCTTGCAATAAGTTCCTTTAAGAAAATCGTGTTATCAGCTAAATATTCAAAGTTCGGTTTTTTTCTATTGATCTCCGTAATCTGAAAATCTCCATTTGTCTTAACAGGCATAAATTGTCTTCGCCCTAATTCTTTTGTTAATTGCCTTTGAGCCAGAGAAACACTCCTTTTTGCCTGAACAACCTCAAATTCAGCCTGAGCCAGATCAGCTTGAGACGTCAACAATGAACCTTTGTGTTCTCTGCCTGCTTCGTAACGCAATTTTACAAGTTTCGCATTCTGTTTTCTGCGCAAAGCTATCTCTTCTGTCATAAGAACAAGTTTCTGAGTTCTTAGAAGTTCGGTGAAGGCGGTTCTTAATCTCAATCTCACATTAGAGGACGTTACTTCATAGTTGTACTGTAAAGCATCTGTGGTTTTTGAAGCAGCTTTTACATCATT
>JAGMBN010000152.1 GCA_023129655.1 bacterium
AGTTTGATTTAATAAACTTGCTTGCTTTCCTACTAAGTTCATTTGCAAGACTTTCATTATCAAGAAGCTGCATTACAGCGTTTGCTAATGATTTTGCGTCTTTGGAAGGAATTAACAAACCTGTTTCTTCATGTTCAATAATTTCTCTTATTCCATCTACATCCGTTCCTACAACCGGTTTTCCGAGATACATTGCCTCAACAAGCACTCTTGGCAATCCTTCAAATAAAGAAGGCTGAACAATTATGTCACACATGGATATAACGTTTGCAATGTCTTTTCTGTATCCAAGAAATTTTACATATTCATAAATATTTAACTCTCTGCAAATACTCTCAAGATATTCTCTTGTTACGTTATCTTCTCCGCATATTATAAATGTAGTGTTTTTATGCTTTTCTAATATCATTCTGCAAGCCTGAAGAAAATATAGATGACCCTTTTTGCCAACCTCCCTATTTCTGACTCTTGCAATTATGCCAACTAGTTTTTCTCTCTCGCTATGAGTACCTATATCAACATTCAACCTCTCAAAATCAGTTCCATTAATAATATGAATTACTTTATGCCTGGTTATTTTAATTTCTTGAAGCAGATCCTCCTTCGTTGCGTTGGAAACGGCAATAATCTTTTTTGGTATGCGCTTCAGGATAAATTTGTAAAACATGGCATTAAAGTTATTGACTCTTTCCCCTTCCTGATTCATATTTATGCGGTCATGAATTGTTACAACATGTGGAATCCCCTGAATCAGAGATGCGACTGCGCCCAGCAGATCCTCTTTTCTATTGTGTGTGTGAATAATATGGATGTTATTCTTGCGGATGATTTTTATTATATTTCTTAATGAGCGAAAACTGAACTTAGATGGAATTTCGTTGTATGCTATTTCAAAACCCTCCCTCTTTAATACTGCTCCAAACTCACTATTCTCAGGCACTGCTGTAAGCACGCTGAATTTCTCCCTATCAAGATATTTTACAAGTGCTCTTATATGCTCCTCATTTCCGCCGTATACTCTTGAATTTGAGACCTGAAGTATGTTTATCCGTTTCATTCTATTACTTTATAAATCCTGAATTTCTCTGTTCCACCTCTATATACATTATGTACAGGGATAATAGTGCATTTGTTTTGAATATCAGGCATTGTTTCTAAATCAGGTTTATATGCAATGATATAAATTCCTTTATGAAGTCTATCTCGCACGTCTCTCAGAAACTTCTGCTTTCCTTCATAGAGAAGCGTTCTTTTCCACCATTTCATCCCGTATCCGTAATACCACATCTCCCATGGAACCTCTCGCGTGAAATAAACGAGACTCTTCGGGAGCGCGTTATTCTTTAGATATACAGATACATCGCTCATGCCGTCGCTTTTTGAATAAACTGCGCCCATATTCAATTCTTCAATATTCTTTGTGGAACAAAAACTTGATAGTATTATTATTAAAATAAAACCCGTTCTTGCAAACTTGTTTCTCATTACAGGAGAGCTGATAATATAATTCAGAACTCTGGCAAGCAATATGATCATAAAAGGGGATATTAGAAGCAGGTATCTGTCATATACTTTGAACTGGAACACAACAAAAAGAAGTATGTGTGTATATACAAAAAGTATCAGAATAATATCAGCAATAATCTCAAATCTTCTTTTAAATTCAATATTAAAGAAAAGTCTTATAGAGTTATAAACGAGTAATGGAATTGACAGGATAAACAGGATATTTAATGGTACGGAATTGAACGTAAGTTTTATATACTGCCGCCATTGCCTGATTCGCTCAAAGAAATTTTCAAGATCAAGTGTAAACACGCTGCTCTGATGTGAGAACGCTTTTCCCAGCATACCAAATCTTGGTCTTTGCCATAGAGCTGACCATGCAAAAACCAGCAGCATGATAATTAGGAAGCCGTATATCCATCCAGAATATTTTTTCAGATAAATCCGACCCCTACATTGCTTCCAAAAAAGCAATATTGAAAAACATATAAATACTGGAATAGCCATAATAGCAGGCTGTTTTGTGCCAAGCGCCAGTCCAAAAACGATACCTGATAAAAAAGTTCTATCAACGCATAAAAGATAAAAACTCCACAAAATAAAAAATGACATAAGCACGTCTATGAATACCGTTGGGCCAAACACAATATTATAGGGAGAGACTGCAAGCAGAAATGATGCCCAAAGAGCAGTTTTCCTATTAAAAAGTTTTACGCAGATAAGATATATTAAGAATATGCTTGCTATGCTTCCCATAAAATTCGGAAGTCTGATAACATTAACATGATTTCCCA
>JAGMBN010000153.1 GCA_023129655.1 bacterium
CCTCAACGGCCAAGTCCATTAGCGGAAATATCACATCCGGCTTGAATGTTTCTGCAATTGCCTTCATAACCTTGAAATGCTCTCCGTAGTTTTGTTGGGCAAGCTTGATTGTGCAATTTGTCATGTTAATGCCGGGAAAGCCAACAAGCGGGACCACCAAACGTCGACCTTGACTACGCGCACTAAGTATCTTGTCTCGGAAAACATTATATATCATCTTCTCATTCCTGCATGTCCTCCTCCGAATTGAACATTAATTATTAAACCCATATGCGACTATTTTAACTTACGAGGCTTTCAATAGCCAAAAGATTTTTTATTAAATTTCAAATTAAGGAGCATGCAAAAGGTATGAGAAAGAATATTTCTTTTTATGGTGACCAATAATGCTTTTCATTTTTTCCTCACAAACAATAAGGGAAATACAATATCGCTAACACAACACGGAATCCAAACTGCGAGGAATAAAAACAAAAAAACAAAAGGAAGTAAAGGAATCCAATTTGCTATGCTGAACGCTGTAAAAGCAAATAAGGATGCCCATGTACTTAATAAAACATGCCCAAAATGCGGAAATCTGGTATTGGGTTTCAAATAACCGATTGCAATTCCAAGTACTGCTGCAGAGTTCACAATCTTCCATTTTGCAATTCCAATAAATGGCATCTTTGCAGTCTCTATAAATGGCATATGAAATTCCATTGGAACATTAAGCAAGCCTCCCCCAAGGTAAGGGATTACAGCATCGCTTAATGTGGCTATCCCGATGGAGCCTGTATAACCAATAAGAATTGCCACCCAGAGTTTGCCTTTTCCATGCAGTTTATACATAGCTGTTGTTACAAGCGCGCTAAAGACAACATGAAGAGGATGCAAAGCGTAAAAAAGAGCTTCGGAAATCCCCTTGGAAGCACGAAAACGAATCATCATATACATAATAATAACGCCTGTAACAGCTCCAAACATAGTAAACGGAACATGCCTTTTTAATTCCTTAGAAATTTGTTTTAACATTGCTTTCTCGTACACCCTTTAATTCTTCCATATTTTTTGAAAACAGGAAATTCTCTAAGTCGGACAACTCTATTTTACTCAATTGTTATACGTCTATCTTGAACTCTGACAGCATATTATCCAGAGATTCTATTTCCTGCTGCAATGCCTTTTTCTCGTTATCCTGAAGCGCTGCATTTTCCGATAATGATTTTATTTTGCCTACAGACTCCTTAACTTTTGTCAAACTTTGCTTTATTGAATCCGTAGATTTATTTATTAATTCTGCAAGATCACGAAATTCATCTGTCTTTCTAAGATATAGTCTGTTACTAAAATCTTTTTCAGTTAATTTCTTTATGTGTTTTTTTATCTTTAAAATAGGTCCTACTACTCTGTGTGATAGAAAAACAGAGACCAAAATTACTACAGGAACAAGTAATATCAGTTGTATTGCTAATTTTATTTTCACTACATTTAATATGCTTACTAACCTTGCTTGAGAATATACTAATGCTAACTTCTCTCCAAGTTGTGTCCAGAGCGTATGGTATATTGCATATCCACACATTGCACCTATGAGAAACATAAATACTAACGTTACCATTGCGTACTTCATCTGAAACTTTTTGTCTACTAAATAATTCCATCTCATTTTTTTCTCTTTTTTCATTAGCTTATCTCCTTTTTGGTCTTAAGTTTTATTGCATTGTTTTAACTTCTCTTCTGATTTTAATTTCCTTTCTGTTTCCTTTTTGAAGGAGTAAAAATTTATTTTTTCTTAATAGGTATTCTATTTAGGATAACATTTCTTCTTATTGACAGAGTTAGTTGTCCTGCAGATCGTTGTTTTAAGTTTTTTATTACCTGCTTCATCTTCATATATCTTGTGCTTTTCTCATTTATAGCTGCTATTCTATCTCCAGATTTCAGCCCCAATCTCTCAGCTGGGCTATTTCTCACTACTTCTGTTATAGTTAAACCTGTTTCTTTTATTTCTATCCTTATTCCCAATTTCCCTGAGGCTGTCCTTATACGTCTTTCAATTGCAAACCTTACTTCAACCGTGAGCTTTACTTTCCCTGTTCCTGAACCTATTAAATACTGGCGTACCTTTGGTAAAGGCATATGCTTTACCAGCTGATTGTATATGGATATTAATCTATCACCTGTCTGAATTCCTTTTTTTGCTGCTGGACTCTCAGGATAGATATACATCTTATATGCCCTGTCTATTTCTATTCCAAGCATCTTTCTTAACATAATTTTCGACTCTTTTCTTATTCTTCTTAAT
>JAGMBN010000154.1 GCA_023129655.1 bacterium
CCTGCTTCCATTGACCTGTGCATACAGTATAGCCTCCATCTATAATCCGACTTTATTGTGCCTTTTGGATGAACTTTCTGATAGGTTTTATGATGATAGGTTTCCTGAAAAACCTGAAACGTTCCTATGCCAACTTCCTTTAATTTTTCCAAATCCTCTATTGATAACGGAGCAGCGTTCACATTGGCTCTGCGTATGCTTCCATATCCGTTTTTTGTTTTTACTTTAACATCGTATATCTGTTTTATGCTGGAAGTCATGTAATCTATATCTGTAGACGGATGTTCGCCATAAACAACTATCAGCCGCTTATGCCCGATTTTACCCGCTAAAACCTCTATTTCTTTCTTCACTTCATCAAGGGTAAGCACTCTTCTTTTCTCATCCTTATTCTCTTTTCTAAATCCGCAGTACAGACAGCTATTCACACACAAATTTGCCAGATAAAGAGGAGCAAATGTCACAATCCTGTTGTCATAGACCTTTTTCTTGACTTTAGACGCTGTTTCAGCCATTTCATCCAGTAGATCCTTATCATCCACATTGAGCAGTATAGCTGTTTCTTCCGGAGTAAGTGTTTCAACAACCATTGATTTATTAAGAATGTCCCTTATCTTTTTTGTGTCGGCATATTTATTATTTTCCAGTTTCTCTGTAATCTCTTCATCATTTATAAAGTCTCTGTCTCCATCCATATATTTTGTAATCTCATCTCTTTTAATCCTGTTAGCTATCCATGATGTTGTATCAGCTATTTTAGCGCACATTTTTCAGTTCCTTTCTAAATACATCCAGAGCAGTGGGAAATGGAGAAAGCACTCTTTCCAATACTCCATGCAGGAAAGAAATACACACTCCGTAATTTGTTATAGAAATGCCTTCCTGTTTAGCCCACTGAATTCTAAACAGCATTTCTCTTCTGTTGAGCATACATCCTCCACATAGAATAATTAGCTTATAATCCTTTAAGTTTTCAGGATAATCGTGTCCTGAATATACATCTATATTTAATTTTTTACCTGCATATTCTTTTAGCCAGCGCGGAATCTTTACTCTTCCAATATCATCCTGCACCGGATGATGGCTGCAAGCTTCCCCAATAAGGACTTTGTCTCCTGAAACCAGTTTATCTATCTCGCACACACCCTTTACCGCTTCGATCAAATCCCCTTTGTATCTGGCAAAAAGGATAGAAAATGTCGTACATTTAACATCTTGTGGAGTATCCGCTACCATCTTTGATACAACCTGAGAATCGCATACTGAAATGTCAGGAGGCTTCTTTAGATTATTCAATATATAAGGATACTCTCTCTCTTTAACGATCAATGCTGCAGCGTCATTATCCAATGCATCTCGTATTGTCTGAACCTGAGGAAGAATGATTCTTCCTTTAGGGGCTTCCATATCAATAGGAACAATCAATACTGCCAATCCTCCTGAAGGAACAAGGTCTCCTATGATAGAAGGAGGATTTAGGAAATCATCAGGGCAGATTTCAATAAGATGCTTTTTTAAGTCATTTACATATGTGTCTCTATTACCAAAATCCGTACTGTTGCAAAGGATAATTCTCCCTGTCTTAGCTTTTAGTTTTTCTGTAAACTCAAAGGAAGGCGATTTTAGGTCAGTCTTATTTGCAATGATAATGAAAGGCGTATTTCTTTTTTTCGCTTCATATAAAATAGTATCTTCATATTTTTCCCATATATCCGCTTCAGTCAGAAGCAAAATAACATCCGCCCTGTCAAATATATTCTTTGTTTTTTTAATTCTTAACTCTGAAATGGATGACGTGTCATCTATTCCTGCTGTGTCAAGAAACACAACCGGACCAAGCGGCAAAAGCTCCATGCTTTTCTCAACAACATCAGTAGTTGTGCCCGGAACAGGCGAGGTTATTGCTACATCCTGATTAGCAACTAGATTCAGGAAACTGGATTTCCCGACATTAGTTCTTCCGAATAGTCCTATATGAAGCCGTAATGATTTAGGCGCTTTTTTCACATCTAAAACTATCCCAACTTCCCTTCTCTGTCTGCTGTTATATACTCCATACAAAAATTATCCTTACCGATTAACGCCTGAGTTGCATAAATTGTTGAGACCATATCTGGTTCTGTAGGATCAATAATTGCAGCATCAAGTCCTGCATGGATCATCAGACTTAAAAAGGATCTGTTAATGTGGTTTCTTTTAGGCAGGCCAAAGGATACATTGCTGAGACCGCATATTGTATGAGCTCCTTTCAATTCCTTCATTATAACGCTCACTGCCTGAAG
>JAGMBN010000155.1 GCA_023129655.1 bacterium
GTTCTTATAAAATACTGCTGCCATATCTTTTCGCCGAATATACCTCCCTGAAGAATAAGACTGGCTGCGCCCATTGTCATGCCGGCTGCAACCAAGGTTCCTGCTACATATCCAATTATGTATATTTCCTGCTTCTTTAGCTTAATAAATGACCTTTTCGCTATTTCTACAAACAGGATCATGGTCACCCACATAGTTGGGATAATACCGCCTGTAATCAATCCAAGATAAATAGATCCAGGCAGCATTACAAGACCGATAAAAATACCGGCAATTATGCTCTTTACATTAAATCCGTCCAGAAACTCTTCTGATTCCTGCCCTACTTCAGGTTCAAATTCTTTATTCATAATCTATGCCTTTCCCAGCTCCAGCTTCTCTCCTTCTTCCTTGTATTCGCTCTTTATCTCCGGACTAATGGTTCTCCACACGAGAAACTGTTTTCTCAATGTGTCAAGGAAATGCCTATTCAATCTCCTCCACGCACCTGTTTCTCCGCTTAGTCTCACAATTAATAACTTTATATTATACACATTATATTCTCCTGCAGGAATTGCTTTTAACTGAAAATCCTGACTTACTCCCAGATCAAACGGAGCTAACCATGCTCTTGTCTTAAGCACATACCCTGTTTCTTCTTTCTCCTTGAAGGCAGACAGATTTGCTCCATCTGTATAGAAATCTCCTACAGACTCCTCTTCGTACGACGCAAAATATTCCTTTAAAAATACAGTCAACCCGAGAACTTCTGCGCCGCTTACTGTAAATGGAAAATCAAATTCCCAATTATCTCCTGTTGGATCAGGGAGTTCCCATTTTCTGGTTACGTCAGGAACAGCAAGCTCTGCTGCCTTTCTGGCAGGATATAGAGTGGATAAAACTACTGTTGCCATTACGATCAATGTAGAAGCTACTGCTGATGTAGAAGAATAATTCAGAGTTAATCCCTGCAATAAGTCAAAAACAGTCAAAACCTTTGCTACCACCTGTCCAAGCAAATAACCTGCCACAGCTCCTAAAACTGCGTATACACAGGATTCTGCTATAAATAAGGCTGAAATATGAACAGGAGCCAGTCCGACTGAGGAATAAATCCCGATCTCTTTAAATCTCTCATATACAGATCCCATCATAGTATTAAGAACTATCAGCGAAGCGATAAGAATTGGTATGAACAAATTTCCCATACCTGATAATGAGCTAAGTCCCAATGAACTGTATATTGTAACCTTTCCGTCAATTCCAGCGAAAAGAGTAACTGCCAATCTGGATATAAAATTCTCTATGCTTTTTCTTATATCTACGCCTTCATTAAACTTAATCGCAACCGATTGTATAGTGCCTCCCAGTTCTTCCACTAATTTGTATGGAACCATAACAACGTTTTCGTATTCCAAATGATTAAATGACTCTAATGTTCCGCCTCCCCCAATACTCATCTTTTCAGCTTTTGGCTGTTTAAACTTCTTTATTGACTCAGGATCCGTGATCATAAAATCAACAGGGGTCAACCTCTCATCGTCAAGGTCCTTGAGACCAGACATATCTGACGCATCAAATATTCCCTTAACCAATAGTTTATTTCCAAACATCCGGACATAGCTTTTCCCTACATCCTTTGAAGATATTGATATTAAGTCTGCCAGCTTATCCGAAATAATACATACATTCTTATCTCTGTCATTAAACCATTCTCCATGCTTGAGATACTTGCTGATACCTGTAATCCTTTCTTCCTGAGGAGTTAAGCCAACCAATCCAAGTATATAAGCAGACTTATCCCCACTCTTCACCTTAATGTAGCTCTTACCTGCAGTAAAATCCTTATTAGGAATATACCATGCCCTTGGAGACACATCAGCTATATCCTTGAATTCAGCCTTTATATATTCAGAAGCAGGTTCTTCTATTGGACTCCATGTTCTGTCTCTTATCATTGCCCCCTCGTAAAGAGGCGTATTATCCCTGGGAACCTGATTAAACTTCATAAATGACTTTACTGACGTGAATGAAAGCACTGTAAATGTGAGAAGAATGAGCGTTGTAGAGGTTAATAAAGTTCTGATCTTACGCTTTTTCATATTGGAAATACCCAAAGAGAATGCAGCGGCTGATGCGCTGGCTCTGCTGACATCGCTTTCATAAGACCT
>JAGMBN010000156.1 GCA_023129655.1 bacterium
CCTTTTCCAACTTCATAGTCAGAGGTAATATCCGTTACGCCTTCTATATTCTTTAGAAATGGAAGTATCTCGTTGGATATTTTTTCTAATATATGGAAGTCTTCTCCGCGAATTTTAGCTTCCACAGCTTTTCCAACAGGCGGACCTTCTTTTGGTTTTTTAAAATAAATTTTCTCAAATCCTTTAACATCTTTGATTCTATCCCTCATATCCTTGATGATTTGATCAACACTTCTTTCCCGCTCAGTATTGGGAGTAAGGTAAACCACAACCTGCGCCACATGGGAACCTTTTTTTCCATAAAGATCAGACATTCTATGTGTGTTCACTGACGCACCAACTTGAGTTGTATAGGCGTCCAGTTCGTTTTCAGGAAGCTGCGCTACTTTCTTCTCAATCTCTTCTACTAATTTGTTTGTAGTATTAAGGTTTATGGATTGGGGAGCTTCTACGCGTATATAAAACGCCTCTATTCCTTCAGATCCAAAAAGGATGAAAGGTATTGTCCTGCTTAGCGCAAAAGTTAGAAGGAGCATCACGATAACACCGGACAGCACCCAATATCGTCTATTTAAAGCTTTGTTAATTATTCGTGTATAAATTTTGAGTAACGCCTTGAACCATGGCCGGTCTTTCTTTGAGCTGTCTTTCTTTTTTTTGCCCATTCCAACAAAATCTGCAAAATGAGACGGAAGGATCACCATTGCTTCAAACAGGGATGCAGTTAAGGCAATAATGACAACAGCAGGTATGCACCATATGAATTTACCGACCATTCCCTCTATGAACAGAAGCGGACTGAAGGCTACAATAGTCGTGATTATTGTAACGGTAACAGGTTTAATCACTTCCTGTGTCCCGATAATGGCTGCCTGATGTGGGTCCAGACCTGTTTCCAGATGACGCGAGCAATTCTCAGCCACAATGATCCCATCGTCCACTAACATTCCAAGAACTATGATCAGCCCGAAGCTGGTCAGAAGATTTATACTTAAACCCATAAATCCCATAACTGTCAGCGTAGCGCAAAAGGCGATCGGAATTCCAAGAGCGGTTAACAGCGCTACTCTATGGTTAAGGAATAACATAAGAACACACATAACGAGAAACAGTCCGATAATTCCATTATTTCTTAATACGCCCAACCGCCTGTTAATGTAAAAAGACATGTCATTAATATAAGAGACTTCCAGTTTCGGGTCTGCGCTATGAATAAACTCAGCTGTTTTCTCCTTAACAATTTTAACGATTTTGACTGTATCGCCTGTTGATTTCTTGATAACGGTTAAATTAATTGAACGTGTTCCAAAGCTTTTATTGATCACATTCTCTTCTTTAAAAGAAAAACGGACTGAGGCGATATCCTTTATACGCAGCCAATTGCCAATGTCATTAGCGCGTACGATCACATTTTCAATCTCATGCTTTTTGTGAAATTCTCCTGTGGTGCGAATGCTAAATTCTTTTTCACCGCGCAGTTTTCCGCCCGGAATGCTGATGTTCCTTTTACGCAAGGCGTCCATTACTTCTTCTATGCTGACATGAAAGTCTTTCATTTTATCTGGATCAACCTCAACGCACACTTCTTCCTCTCTCCAACCACGCTTAGAGATAGACGAGACACCCGGTATATCCTCAAGTATGTCCTCAAGGTTTTCTGCGCATTTTCTAAGTTCACTCTCCGTCAAATCCCCGCTCAGCGCGATTTCAATTGTCGGGAACTCATCTGAAGTAATTTCCATTACGACTGGGTCTTCAGTATCATCAGGCAGATCCTGAACCTGATCAACAGCCTGCTGGATATCGTCTACAACCTTGTCCTTGTCTTTTGCATCGTGGCTGATACTGATCTGGATAGTAGAAACGTTTTCATCGGATACTGAGTACATTTCTTCAATCCCGCTTACGCCTTTAAGCTCTTTTTCAATCGGAACTGTTACTAATTTTTCAATCTCTTCAGGAGGAGCGCCCGGATAAGCGGTGCTGATAATTACCTTATCCATTGAAACCTCAGGGAAAGCCTCTTTTCTTATTTTATAGATATATAATGTATAAAAACCCGCAATCAGTATAAAAACCGATATGAGATTAATTAAAAGAGAATGTTTAACTGAAAATTCA
>JAGMBN010000157.1 GCA_023129655.1 bacterium
GTTGCCATAATATTACCGCCAAACGCAGGTCTGGTTTGTAATAACAGTCTCTTGTCCATGTCAATATCCAAACCTGTGCAATCTGCAGTTAAACCGGTCTGAACCCTTACAGCTACTCTTGGAGCCAAAGACCTGCCAATTGTTGTTGCGCCAATAAGAAAAATCCCAGGCTTATACTTGTTAATTACATCCGTTAAAACATCCGTATACACACTATTATGGTAAGATTCTAATTTAGGATCGCTTGCAAGATACACCCTATCCGCGCCAAAAAATATTAGTTCCTGAGCAATTTTATCAACTTTATTTCCAAGTAAAACTACTGATAATTCTTCCTTTAATATGTCCGCTAATTTCCTTGCCTCATTCAACAATTCCAGCGTTACGGTCTGAAGTTCGTCCTGCCTTTGTTCCGCAAAGACCCATACACCTTTATATTCATCCATTGATATTTTTTTCTCTTCTTTGTCCAAAACTATTGCATCAAATCTGCACGCATCCACACACGCTCCGCATAACGTACAATTATCCAGAATCTTAGCTTTTTTCTCCACTACCTCTATAGCAGAGAACGGACAGACAGGAATACATTTTCTGCAGCCTGTGCATTTGTTAAGAATAATTTTTATTGGCATGATATTAATGATTTTACCTGTAGGGGCACGGCGCGCCGTGCCCCTACTTGACAATTTCTACAATAACCTGTGGAGCGGCGTCTCCGAGACGCGCGCCTATTTTTATTAGACGTATATATCCGCTCTGCCTATCTTTAAGTTCCGGAGCGATTTTATTAAATAATTTTGTTAATATTTTTTTGTTAACAATTGTAGCCGCTGCTATGCGTCTGGCGTGCAAGTCTCCTCTTTTTGCTAAGCTGATTAGTTTATCACCTAATCTTTTGATTTCTTTGCCTTTTGCCTCTGTTGTTTTTATCTTCTCATACTCAAATAAAGAACATAATAAATTCATAAATAGGGCTTTCCTATGGCTTGAGGTCCGACCTAGTTTCCTGCCCACTTTTCTATGCCGCATTTTTTACTTCTTCTTTTTAGTTTGCGTTTCCTTTGAGACTTCTACTTCTGACCTGCCCTTAAAACCCAATCCCATTTTAGTCAAGATGTCCTTTATTTCATTCAAAGATTTTTTACCGAAATTTCTATATTTTAGCATGTTAGCCTCTGTCTTTTGCGCAAGTTCTCCAATTGTTTTAATATCTGCCTCTCTCAGGCAATTGGCTGCTCTAACAGATAATTCTAATTCATTTATGTTTTGCTTTAAATACCTGTCTCTTTTTTTCTCATCTTCGCTAACTTGCTCTACTTCCTCAGTCTTTATCTTTTCAGGAGCTATAAATAACATTAAATGTTCGTTAATAATCTCTGCGGCAAAAACAATAGCGTCATGCGGAGAAATAATTCCATTTGTACATACTTCCAAAATTAGTTTGTCATAATTTGTCTGCTGACCAACTCTTGCATCTTCTACAGCACAACTCACTCGTTTTACCGGGGAAAAGAACGAATCAATACTCATCAAATCAACAGGCTGCTTTTTCTCTTTGTTTTCTTCTGCAGTTACGTATCCTCTTCCTTTACCAACATGAATCTCCATATCCAAAACACCATTTTTATTGAGTGTAGCTATATGTAAATCCGGATTAATAATCTCTACTCCGCTGCTTACTTTGATACCAGATGCCTTTACCTCTTTAGCGCCCTTAGTCTTAAGAGTCAGCACTTTAGCAGAATTGCCGGAATCTTTTACAATTAATTGTTTTAAATTCAAAATTATCTCAACAACATCCTCTTTCACATCTTTTATTGTAGAAAATTCATGAAGAACGTTCTTTATTCTGACAGCTCTTACAGCAGTACCTTCTAACGAAGAAAGCATAACTCTGCGAAGCGCGTTACCTATTGTTGTGCCAAAACCGCGCTCAAAAGGCTCTATTGTAAATTTCCCAAATGTATTATTAGACACTTTATCATCACATTCCAGTTTCTTTGGCATCTGAAAACCATTTAACGTTAAAGGCATATCCTTCTCCTTTTTAAATCCACAATTTATTTTGAATACAATTCAACAATCAG
>JAGMBN010000158.1 GCA_023129655.1 bacterium
ATAAAATTTTTGGGGAAACTCCAATTTTGAATACCTTGACATAACCGGTGGTCTCTTTATTGGTTAAAGTATAAACTTCGCCGTCTGCGCCTGATATATACATGGTTAATTCATCAGCTGTTCCATCTGGATAAAATACTGCATACGGTTTAGCGCATTCCAAAACTATATTAGGAGGGAACCTCCTCATTCTGCCAAATTTGTTATTTAATCCGGTAAGCTTCTCAGGATTTAATGGATCTTTTGCTGTACTGACCCAGTATTCTTTGTTATTAACATCAAAATCTATCCTGTGCAATACCTGCTCCATAATTGCTCTCTCCTGCGCATATTTGCTGAGCTTTGATATATCACGGCAGAAGTTCCTAACCTGCAAATTATCAAAAGTATGTCTAAACATAGGAGTGGATATTGCTGTAAGAATACTGAGTATGCTGATAACCAGGATCAGCTCAATAAAGGTAAGCCCTTTCATTTAGCCTCTTCCCAATTAGTAATATCATCCCCACCACCAACTACTCCGTCCGGTCCGCAGGAGAAGAGGTCGTAATCATCTCCATGTTCCCCGGGACATTTATACTGATATGGATTATTCCACGGGTCCGCCGGAACTTTTTTCTTAATATAAGGTCCTTTCCAGCTTTCAAGGTCTGAAGGTCTCCCACGCAATGCGCTTAGCCCCTCTTCAGATGTTGGATATCTCCCGTTATCCAGTTCAAATAGCTCCAAGGCTATTGCAATACCTGCTTCAATATCCGCCTTAGCCGCTGCAACTCTTGCCTCTTTTGATTTTCCCACGAGTCTTGGAGCCACCATTGCAGCAAGCACGCTAATAATAACAACGACAAGTAAAAGCTCTATAAGCGTGAACCCTTTTTTTGACATGTTTCCTCCTGTTTTATTTTTTATTTTTGAATTTAGATATTAGGATTTAGAATTTCCCTTTCTATTAGTGTATTAAAATATTTATTTGAAATATTGGCAAAAGCATACTTATTACTATGAAGCCTACAATAGACCCCATGATAAGGATCATTGCAGGTTCCAGTAATGAGGTTAATGTCTTTGCTGCTCTATCAACCTGACGAGCGTATGTATCGGATATCTTTAATAAAGTCTTCTCCAATGATCCGCTTTCTTCTCCAACCGCAATCATGTTTGTTACAAAATCAGGGATCCACGTTCCTCTTCCAAGACTGGCTGCAAGTTTATTACCCTCCGATACATCCTTAGCGGCTCTTTCTATTTCCACGGATATAGCCCTGTTAGTAATAGTATTCTTTACTATGTTCAAAGACTGCAGGATCGGCACTCCATTTTCAAGCAGGGTTGCAAGAGTTCTGGAAAAACGGCTTACTTCAACCTTTTGAACAAGTTTGCCGACCAGAGGAATTGCGAGCTTCCATCTGTCAATTATCAAACCTCCTTCTTTTGTATTCTTTAATCGTTTAAAAAGGATTATGGTCAGGAATATAATTGCAGCCGGCACCCACCAGAATTTGACAATGAAATCACTTGCGGATACTAAAATCTGCGTTGGCAAAGGAAGTGTTTGTCCCATATCCTCAAACATAACCACCAATTTGGGAATTACAAACGTCAAAAGCACTATAATTGTGCCCATTCCGGCAAAAAACATAAACATAGGATAGCTGAGAGCCGATTTTATCTTTGATTTTATTTCATCTTCTTTTTCATAAAAATCCGCAAGCCTCGCCAGAACGCTTTCCAGTATCCCTCCTGTCTCGCCGGAAGAAACCATATTAACATAAAGCGGAGAAAAGAGTTTTGGATATCCAGCTAAGGATTCAGATAAGCTCTTGCCATCCTTAATATTAGTATGTATCTCATCCAGAACCGCGCTGAGAAGCGTATTGTCCGCTTGTTTAGACAGTATAGCTACTGATTCCAGGAGAGGAACTCCAGCATCCAGCAGATCTGATAATTGTCTGGTGAATAAACTAATATGCTTTAAGCTGATACGCTGAAAAATTCCAAGACTTGACTTAAAACCTGTTTTCTCTTCGGCTTTGGTTATAGACAAGACGAAATAGTTCATTTTGGCAAGTCTG
>JAGMBN010000159.1 GCA_023129655.1 bacterium
CCTTCATACGTAAGCTCTTCGTAGTTCACTCCTGGTAATTCTCCTGTCCCTTTTTTAATTGCGCGTTCTACGTTTGACGCAGGCATGTTTGCATCCTTTGCTACTTGAACAGCGCTTCTTAGTCTGGCATTAGCGCCGATGTCGCCTCCTCCGCTGCGCGCTGCAACAGTTATCTCTTTGATAAGTTTTGTAAATGTCTTTCCGCGCTGCGCATCAACCTTCGCTTTCTTATGCTTGATTGATGCCCATTTTGAATGACCTGACATCTATTCTATCCTTTCTTCATTTTCTCTGTTTCTTCAACAACCTTACTGCTTATTTGTGCGGGAACCTGTTCATAATGCGAAAATTGCATGCTGTAAGTACCGCCTCCCTGCGTCATAGATTTAAGATCCGTTGCATACTTATAAAGCTCAGCCAAAGGAACATTCGCCTTTATTGTTTGAGTGTTCTCATCTGTGTCGATCCCAATAATTCTGCCTCGTCTGGAGTTCAGGTCTCCGTTAACATCCCCCATATATTGAGATGGAACTGTAACCTCTGTCTCCATGATTGGTTCCGTAAGTACAGGATTTGCCGCTGTCATAGCCTCTTTAAACGCCATGGACGCAGCTATCTGAAAAGCTATATCAGAGGAATCAACAGTGTGAAACGTTCCGTCATATAGCGATATGCTCAAATCCACAACAGGATAACCAGCAATAACTCCCTTCTGTATAGCCTGCTTTAATCCCTTTTCAACCGAAGAAATAAATCTGGCCGGGATAGCGCCTCCAACTATCTTCTTAACAAACTCAAATCCCTTGCCAATTTCCAGAGGTTCAATCTCAATATATACCTCAGCATATTGCCCGCGCCCTCCGGACTGCTTTTTGTATTTAGTATGACCCTTTGCAGATTTCCTTATTGTTTCTCTATAGGGAATTCTGGGTTTTTCCATACTGACATTCACGCCAAATTTCTTTGCCAGTTTACTTACAATAACCTCCAAATGAAGTTCTCCAAGCCCGGAAATGATTGTTTGCCCGAATTCCTTATCAACTTCCACTCCTAGCGTGGGGTCTTCTTCTCTTAGCTTAGTTAAAGCTATACCAATTTTATCTTCGTCCTTTCTTGTTTCAGGTTTAATTGCAAATGATATGATTGATAGAGGAAATTTGGGAGGAGAAAGCAATATGGGATTTCCATGGTCGCATAACGTATCGCCCGTCTTCGTATTTTTTAGTTTGGCAACTATTCCAATATCCCCTGCATGGAGCTTATTTACATCCATTTTATTCTTTCCCTGCATTTGTACGATTTGTCCAAGTCTTTCTTTCTCTTTTCTGGATGAATTATAAACATCCGACGAAGAAGATACTGTGCCTGAATATATCCTAAAAAAGCTCAGCTCTCCAAGATGAGGCTCGGATACGGTTTTAAATACCAAAGCGCTAAACGGATCTTTTTTTTCTACAACAGGAGACAGCATAGAAGAGATTATTATATTCGTAAGCTCTTTTACTTCTGTGTTGTTCAATGCAGAACCGCACATTGCAGGAATAAACAGTTTTGACTGAATGCTTTTACTTAATGCGTTAGAAAGTTCATCCTGAGAGAGTTCCTTTCCTTCAAGATATTTCTCTATTAACGCATCATCACTTTCAGCTAACACTTCAACTAGTTTCTCTCTGTATTTATTTGCTTGATCTGAAAAAGCTTCCGGGATATTTTCCGCTCTCATATTCAGTAGGTCAATAATTCCCTTAAAGGATACTCCTTCTCCGATCGGAATCTGTAAAGGGATAACTCTTTTTTTGAACACTTTGGACGCAGACTCAATAGTTCTAAAAAAACTCGCCCCATCCTTATCTATTTTATTCACAAAAACCAATCTGCCTGAATCTTCAGCCTTTACCATTTTCCAGATTCTCTCGCTTTTCAGGCTGACTTCTGTTGTAGAGTCGCATACCATTATTACATCATTCACAACTCTAAGCGCAGAGTTCAGTTCCCCCCTAAAGTCAGCATAACCGGGAGTATC
>JAGMBN010000016.1 GCA_023129655.1 bacterium
TTTTCAATTTTGCATTATAAGGCAGACGCAGGAATAATGATAACAGGGAGTCACAACCCGATTGAATATAATGGATTTAAAATATCTAAAGGAATTGCTTCAATATATGGCAAGGAAATTCAAAAATTGAGAGAGATTATAGAATCCAACGATTTTTTAATTGGAGAGGGAGTTGTCAAAGAA
Source organism: bacterium (assembly GCA_023129655.1). GTDB lineage: Bacteria > JAHJDO01 > JAHJDO01 > JAHJDO01 > JAHJDO01 > JAHJDO01. The sequence goes on from JAGMBN010000016.1 coordinate 184, forward strand.
GAAGATCCCAGGCAGACATATTTTCAAACGCTTAAGGCAAAGATAGAGATAAAAAAGAAGCTCAAAGTTGTTATTGATGCAGGAAACGGAACAGCCAGTAACATTGCGCCAAGATTGTTTAGAGATTTGGGATGTGAAGTTATTCCTCTTTATTGTGAATCTGACGGCAGTTTTCCAAACCATCTTCCTGACCCTACGGTAGATGAGCATGTAGCTGATTTAATAGCAAAGGTAAAAGAGACAAAAGCAGATGTAGGAGTTGCCTATGACGGTGATGCAGACAGAGTAGGGGCAGTTGACAATGAAGGGAATATAATCAGAGGAGACAAGATACTTGCTCTTTACGCGCGGGATATACTCTCAAAAGGAAGAGCAAAGGTAATATTTGATGTTAAATGCTCTCAGGCATTGATAGAAGACATTAAGGCACATGGAGGAGAGCCAATAATGTGGAAGACAGGGCATTCCATCATTAAGAAAAAAATGAGAGAAGAGAAAGCTCTTCTGGCAGGAGAAATGAGCGGGCACATGTTTTTTGCAGATAACTATTTTGGATATGACGATGGTATATTTGCATCTGGGAGACTACTCCAGTTTCTATCTGCGCAGGACAAATCGTTGGCAGATATAGTCAGAGAGATACCGCATTACTTTTCCACGCCTGAAATAAGAGTAAATTGCGCATCTGAAGAAGAGAAATTTGAGGTAATGGACAATGTTAAAAAATATTTCAGATCAAAATATGACACAATTGATATTGATGGAGTAAGGATTTTATTTAAAGATGGCTGGGGACTGGTAAGAGCATCCAATACGCAACCGTTGTTGGTGTTGAGATTTGAAGCTAAAACTCAGGAAAGGCTTGAAGAGATAAAGAAAATAGTGCATGAAAAGCTTGATGAATTCTCGTCAATAGACAAAAATTGGTAAAGTCGAAAATATAAATTTTTAAATGAGAACTAAAACTTTACTTTTTAATGGGTTACTTCTCTCTCCATTCAAGTCAGTTAACATTACAGAATATTCCCCAGGTCGTACAGGTGATTTTCACAGGCATAACTGTTACCAAATAATTGTTGGGCTTTCAGGTATGCTTTCTCTTGAGAGTCCATCAGTTGAACGGTTAGATATTTCCCCAGGTGATGTAGGTATTATTGCTTCTGGAAAATCGCACTCATGGCGAGCATCAACCAGACCATTATGCAAGACAATTCAGGTTATACACGACCCATTGTCATCAGAGGCATTTGGTGAACTTTCCAGCATTTTTGGTAACCCGGACTTTGGATGGAAAAAGGCTGTAATAGATTTGAAGGAGACTCTGAGAATTGGAAAATCTATCAGGAATGAGTGCAGTAGAGTTCGGACAGGAAGCAGTGGACTGGTGCATGGTAATCTTATGAACATCCTTGCGCTTGCTCTAAGGGATATTATAGAAAAAGAAGATGTCCATTTTAATGATCACAGCAATATTCTAATAAGACGCTCTCTAAACTATATTGAAAATCATTACAGAGAATCAATCACACTTGATAAACTTTCAGCAAATTCGTATTTGAGTCCGAGCAGGTTCTCAGAATTATTCAGAAAATTTACCGAACTTTCCCCAATGCGCTATATTTATAATTTCAGGCTGAAAAAGGCTGAAATGCTTCTTATTTATTCTGAAATGTCTGTAACAGAGGTTGCTGATTACCTCGGTTTCCAATCAGTTCATTATTTTAGCCGAGCATTCAAAAAACACGAAGGCTGTTCACCAACTGAATTTATAACAAAAAAATGTAATTGTAAGATTGTGCAACAAAAACAGTATATTCTCTAAAGACATTTTTCTTTCAGCGGTATTTAATAAAAGTAAACAAGTTTGAAAGGGATAAAAATAAAAAGTAAAAGGAGGCTGTAAAATGTATTACGAAGAGTTTATTTTAAAGCGTCATTTGGAAAATCCAATTATCAAACCCAAAGATTTTCCGGGCGCTCGGGCAATAATGAATCCAGGACAGACAATGTATGATGGAAAAACAATTCTACTAATTTCCGTGATGCACCGATCAGGTTTATATCGCGGTAAAGAAGTAGGGGCAACTACGCATGTAGCTGAGAGTACAGATGGTGTTCACTTTAAAATAAATCCAGACCCTTTTCTTCAGGGTATAGACACCCGTGTTACAAAAATTGAAGATACATATTACATTGTAAATCCTGCTCCCGGAGAATGGGGTACTTATGGATTGCTTCATAAGACAAATGATTTTAAAAAATGTGAATACGTAGAAACAATTTCTCTCCCGGATAATAGAGTGCCTTCCCTTTTCCCTGAAAAGATAAACGGTAAATATATGCGTGTAGATAGGCCATATCGCGCGCAACCTGGTATTTGGACTGGATTTGGAAATCTTTGGCTATCTTCTTCTCCCGACCTTATGCATTGGGGATGTCATCGCCCTCTTTTAAAAGCAGGAGAAGGCGCAGGATGGGGAGGTATTAAGATAGGACCTACTCCGCCAATTAAAACAGAAGCAGGGTGGCTTATGATAACACATGGAGTAAGCGCAAGCACCTGTGGTCTTCGTTATCGTCTTGGCGCTATTCTTATGGATTTAGATGACCCAGCCAAAATCATAGGTAAGACAAGAAGCCATATTTTAGCTCCCTATGAACAATATGAATTATGCGGGTGTGTACCTAATGTTGTCTTTACCTGCGGGGCAATACCTGATTATGACAAAGACCAGATACGGGTCTACTATGGCTCAGCTGATACATGTATCGGTTTAGCAACCGGTTCGTTAAGTGAATTAATTGAAGCGTGTCTGAAGGAGCTATAGAAAATGACTTCTAAAGAGAGATTAATGATAAGGAGAAAAAATAAAATGGTTTATTTTCTTTTTGCTTTAGACTGTGGGGATCCTATTACCCCTGAGGCAGACGATTGTATGAAGTATTGGGCTGATTTACTAGCAAAATATGGCATAAAAGGTTGTTTCGTTATAACTGGAGCGACTGCTCGGGCTTTAGTAGACAGGGGGAGAAAAGATGTCATTAAATCTGTATCTAAGCACGAGATAGCATACCATTCGGATACTCACTCTATTCATCCTACATCTGCGGAATATTTGAATGAGATGGACTTGAATTCAGGAATTAACGAGGTAATAAAGAAGGAAATTAAAGGGATAAATAATCTCGCTGAGATTTTTGGCCAGTATCCGGTAATTTCAGTTCAGCCTCCTGGCAACTCGCCGCCTGCAGTCAACTATGCAATGAATTTGATGAACATACCAATTATAGGACACTCAATATTTACATCATTTAATAATGGTCTTCCTGTATGGTATTGCAATTGTTTAAACTTCAGATATCATTTATTCATGGATAGCTTTTTTTCTTCAAAGGGAAATGATGCCTTTAATAAAAAAAAGGAAGAAATTGATAGTTTATGCGAAGAAAAAGATAGGGGATTAATTTCCGCATTTACTCATCCAGCCGCAATAGTTGCTAAAAGTCATTGGGATCTTATTTTTAAAGATGGGAAAAACCCACCACTTTCAGAGTGGTTAGTCCCTCCTTTGAGGCCCAAAACAGAGGTTGAAAATATAAAATCTGGTTTAAAAAACTTACTTTTTTATATTTTGAAGAAACCCGGTATTAAGCCTGTCACTTATAAAGAATTATATAATCTTTATAAAGAACCAGCAGATAAGTGGTTTAGTCAAGACGAAGTAATTACATTGGCTAAAGGAATTGGAAGAGAATTAACTTATCAGAAGATAGGAAAGATAATCCTCTCCCCAGTAGAAATCTTCTCTCTTATCCTCTATAGTTTAGCCAAGTTTAAGGAAAAGAAGAGGTTGCCTGTTCAGATACCCTGGAGAAAACCAATGGGGCCTACTTCCCAATTAGGTAGGTTGAGGGAGAAGATAGAGATTGATTCAAGCATTTTCTTAGATAAAGCCATAAAACTAAATCAGGATATAAATAGGTTCCACAGGCTGCCGGCAAGGGTCAATATTAACCAGATAGTAATGGGACCGGGAGATTTCTTGCTTGCTGCTTCAAAGGCGCTCATCGCTATCAGCGAAAAAGGGAACCCTGATAAAAGAATAATTATAAAACCTGCTGAAAATTATCCTTCAGTTATTAAGACAATAGATTTTTCTCAGATAGAATATCCACGCTGGCTATTCCCTAAAAACTTTAAAGGAGAAAATCTTATTAAGCGTGCCAGGTTACAATCTTGGACTGTTAAACCTGTGGTAAAGTCAGCAATGTAAAATTTGTAGTAGAGGAGGAATTTAAAGGAAATGATTACTCAGCTTGGCAATGTAAGACTTAGAACTGGCGAAAAAATGATAGTAAAATGCATTGAGCCTCCGGAAGAAAGATATAGAGAAAAATTAATGAGATTCTTAGAACATAAAGATGATTTATGGATGAGGGATATATCTGAAAGACTTAAAGGAAACTATAGTGAGTTTTGCATTGACCGTTATTTTATAGAGGAAATAGGAGAAAATGTTATTTCTCAGATGTGGTATGGAATCTCAAAAAAAACTAAAATGGGAAATTTTGGCCATGTTTATACCGAACCGGAATATAGAAAAAAAGGTATAACAAATGAGTTGATGAAATTCTTCCTAGATGATTTCCAGAGGAGTAAAGGAAAAGCTCTGTTTTGCGGAACCGGTTCTCCCTGGATAGCCGATATTTATAAAAAATATGGATTTCAACTAATTAAGAAAGATACTGACTGTGGACCAATGGTTTTAATCAAACCAGAATATGCGAAGGATTTTAAGGAATTAGAAGACGAATATTTTCAACCAGGATTAAGTGTTAATGCGCGGATCGGGAACATCGGAGATCAATTTGACTGTGACAAAGTTCTTGCCTATTCAACCGGGTTAGAAAAACTTTCCCAAAATTGGCATCAGGTCTTTTTAACTTCCCAAATTTCGACTTTTATGCAAGCCCTTTTTAAGGTTGAAGATGGAAAAGGATTAGTTACTGTGGCAGAAAGTACAAAAGGAAGTATAGTTGGCTATGCTTTTATACTTGCTCTTGGTTCTTTAATGGAAGATGGGGCAAAGACTCTGGATTTTATTATCCATCCCAATTACATAAACGATGCTGTCCGGTTTGTTGAGGAGACAATTAAAATCAGGCAGAAAGAGAAAATAGAAAACATCAGATGCTATGTCTGTTCTGGCGATAAGGAGAAATTGTCAATATTGTTAGAAGCCGGGTTTAAAGAAGAAGCCGGTCTTTCCGATTATTGTTTCCTTGGAAATAGCTATTTTGACTTAAAGATGCTTGTCTATATATAATATATCAGGAGGATTCAATGAAAACACAATTTTTGAAAGTAAAGACAAATTTGCCCAATGAATTATTTAACATGGATGAAATTTATGACCCAAAAGGGCTTGATATTGTCATTCAGCACGATGATATTGTTACTTGTAAAGAATATCCCCGTCAAGAACTTCGACAAATTGAGTTGGAATTTACAAGCCAGATAACAGAAGGTGAGGTATGGCGCCACAGATGTCTTCTTTTTCTTCCATATCCATCAGTACCAGAAGACCGTTGTGATAAAGCAGCCATTATGACACAGCGGCATAGTGCTGATAAAAACGCTCCTCTTATTATTGAACATGAATATGGAAAAGTAACTGCGGCAATGTTCAAAATCCCTGTTCTTATAATTGGAGATAGCCCGGGAGGCCGATTTGGTTCTAAAAAACCTCTTGATGAAGTTTTTTTCAATAAATACTGTCTTAATAAAATGATAGAAACAGGTAATGTAAGTTGGTTTGGACATTACCGTATCGCAAGATATATTATGAGAGCAATTACACTTCTCGCTTCTTTTGAAAACAAAATAAAACATGTTGTTTTGTGCGGCAGTTCCAAGCGCGCATCAGGATGTTTTTTAGCAGGTGCATGTGATTCTCGAGTTCAGGGTATAATGCATTGCGGTCTTGATTGTGGTAATTTGCAAAAATATTTTGAGCGTATCAATCGCGGCGACTATGCTCCGCATGCAGAAAATACTGCTTTTAGTAAGTTATTTGAACGAATCAAAAATTATCCGAATATGGAAAAAATACTACAACATTTTGATTTTTCTAAATTTTGCAATAAGATACCTTCTATACTACTTATGGCTGGAACTCGTGATCGTTTATATTTTCCTATGTTCAGCCTTAATGACTTTTATAACGTTTTACCTAAGGATAAAGGAATTGAGTTTATTAATGATTGTCCACATTGCTGTACTCACATTAAACATATAATTAACTGGAGGATGTGGATTGCTCACTGTTTCTTTGGGCGAAAGATTCCAAAGGTAGAAATTATATTAGCAGAACACATATCCAAAGATAGCTTTTTAGTTAAATGCAAATTACTTAATAATACTCAAATCTTAAAGGTTACATTATATTTTACCATAGAACAACCTACAGAAAAGACTATCTGGCAGGATATTTCTATGCAAAAGGAAGGAAAGAATTATATGACTAGGATTAAACTAAAAGAAAATAAGGAACCATTCTACTTTGTAGAAGTTGAGCATGTAGATCAGGGGATTCCAGGATTTGTTAGTTCATTGCCCCATGGACCTGGAGAGAGAATATAAAAGAAAAAAGGAGATGGTGTGATTAGAATATATTTAATAGGCGCAGGCACTCCAACGCCTACCAGATCGCGATTTGGGACTTCATATATTTTACAGGTGAATAAGGACTATTTGATGTTTGATTGTGGGCCAGCTGCCACCCATAAACTTGTTAAAACTGGTCTATTTCCAACACAGATTGATTATCTTTTTTTCACCCATCATCACTTTGATCATAATGCAGACTATCCGTGTTTTGTTTTATGCAGATGGGATCAGAGCACAGGCAAAGAAAATCAGTTAAATGTTTACGGACCATCACCGACTGAATCTATGACAGAAAAACTGTTTGACTATAACGGAGTTTTTGCTATTGATATAAATGCGCGTATTAACGGCCCTGTAAGCCAGAAAGTACACCAGAATCGCGGCGGATCGTTACCTCGCTCTGGTTTAAAGATGAATGTCAAGGATATTTCAGCCGGGGAAATCATAGAAGGGAAAAACTGGAAGATTGTAACAGCCCGGGCTCATCATTTAGAGCCATATTTGGAATCTATTGCCTATCGTGTTGAAACTCAGGATGGAACTATTGTGTTTCTTGGAGATACCGGTCATTGTAATACTGTGACTGATTTGTGCCGGGGCGCGGATGTGCTGGTGGCAAACTGCTGGGATCATCAGATGGCTATGGAAGAAAACGGAGAGGCGCCGGGCCAGACCGGAACGATTGATGCGGCCAAGATGGCTAAGGATTCGGGAGCAAAAACACTTGTTCTTACTCACCTCGGAGCCCGGATTTCTGCAGCAGGATCTATAGAAAAGGCAATAGGAGATATCAGCCAGATTTTCAGTGGGAAAATAATTGTTTCAAGAGAAAAGATGTGTATAGATGTATTTTAATTAGACTTTGGCGCAAATGCCGAATTTTTTTTTAAAGGAGAAAACTAAAAATGAATGAGATTTGTTTAAGTAACGAACGATTAGAGGTAAGATTAAACAAGAAATTAATGTCCTTGAAGGTAATAGACAAACAGAGCTCCTTTGAGTGGAATTGTCAGGAACTCTTTCATATTGAATATGCAGAAGGCATTCATTTAACACACAGGCACTGCAAAGCAGATTTTGAGAAGGTAGAAGATAGAATTAAAATCAAGCTGCATAGTTTTAGATATTGGGCAAGATGGCCTGAGCATTATTATTGCAGACCGGAGAAAGGCCCCAATTTACTTATTACTTTAGAGATTCTTCTTAAGAAGGATTGCCTGCGGTTTATCATTCATCCAATAAAGAATATGGATGAAGAGCAAGTTGCTATCTCTTTTCCTTATAATTTGGGGAAATTTTCCGCTAAAGAACAAGGGCAATTTGTGCTTCCTTATAAAGCAGGTCTCCTTCTTTCATTCCCACGAGAGGATACTATTTTGCAGGATGACTGGATTTACGGATCTTTAACTATGCCCATCTTTGGCGTCTTGCGCAACAAAAATGGGCTTGCTTGTATAATTGAAACGCCTTTTGACTGTCGGGTAAAGACCTCTGCTAATCAATTACCTGATGAAAACGTGGGAATCTCTCCTATATTTGTATTTGAAAACAAGCGTTTAAATTATGAGCGTATGCTGGATTATTTCTTTGTTTCTAATGCCACTTATGTAGATATAGCTAAAGTTTATAGAAAACGGTTAATAGAAAAAGGTAGATTTGTTTCTCTAAAACAGAAGATAGAAGAGAACCCGGAAGTAGAAAAGTTGGTGGGGGCAGTAGTCTGGAAACACAATGTCTTCTGCAATGAAAGACCTGAAGGGGTGAAGAAAGACTATAGTCTCTATGTAAGGGATTCAAAGCAAGCAGTGATGGAAGGGAAACCAGCTAACTGGACTGCCAAGGAGTTATTTGCAACAGCTAAGGAAAGAGGTTTTGACAGATTGGTTGTTTACAATACAGGATGGAACTGTGGTGGATTTGATAGTATGTATCCTACCAAGTTTCAGCCAAATCCTTTACGGGGAACAGAAGAAGATTTTAAAAGAATTGCTTCTTGGGCAAGATCCCTTAATGACGGATATATCTTTTCAATTCATGACAACTATAGTGAGGCTTATAAGAATTCTTCAGAATGGAATTCTGGTTATATAATCAAAAATAGGGGTGGTGGTGCTGTGGGCATTGGAATATGGCGCGGAGGGAGATCTTATAGTATCTGTCCTTCTGATGCTGTGAAATTTGCAAAGCGGAATATTCCCAGGATTGCGGCAATGCTGGGTAGAGGTTCCATCTATATAGATGTTCTTGGATGTGTTGCGCTTAAGGAATGTTTTGATAAAAAGCATCCGATGACCAAAGAACAAGATGCGCAAAGAAGATACGATATTTTTACTATGGCAAAGAAACATCTTGGTTCTGTAGCTAGTGAGTCTAGCCCTCTTGATTTTCTCTGTGGTATAATAGATATAGGCGCTTTTTTTCCTATCCATGCTAATTTCAATCTCTTTACAGACCTACAAAGACCTATCCCCATCCCTTTATTTCAATTAGTTTACCATGATTCTGTGCTTAATTATACCAGTGAGAGTTATACCAAATTCTATGGAGATGAATATCTTCTTTATGTAGCCCTTTATAATCTGCTTCCCTTTTCCCTAGAGGATATTTCTCTCAGGCTCTCACGTGAATTACGGGAAACATATAAAGCTGAGATGACAAGCCATAAGTTTATAACTGAACCTAAAATAACCTTTTCTAAAGATGGTTGTTTCTGGACTGAAGGAGTTCAGGAAACCAACTTTTCTGATGGCACGACAGTTATAGCGAATTTCAACAAAGAACCTTATTCTTTCAATGGCAAACTAATAAAAGGACGCGATTTTATTATAATTCGGGATAGGGAAGAATTATAATGTGCGATGGATGACTAGGATGTACAAGAAAATAAACAGCAAAATTATAAAAAGATTAAATGAAATTGTGAAAGGGAACATAGTTTCTGCGCCGGGGAAAATGCAGGATTATGCAGGTGACGAATTTGCAGGTTCTTCTATAAGGAAGATGCCTGAGGTGGTAGTAACACCCCAAAATAGTAATCAGATAAGTGAGATTTTAAAACTTGCCAATCAAGAAAGGATTCCTGTTACACCTAGAGGCGGTGGAACTGGTTTATGTGGTGGATGTGTTCCACTTTTTGGAGGAATAGTTTTATCACTTGAGGGAATGAATAAAGTCTTAGAGATAGATAAAAAGAACATGATGGCTGTGGTAGAAGCTGGTGTAACCCTGTGTGATTTCTATACTAAAGTAGAAGAGGCTGGTCTTTTCTTCCCACCTCATCCAGGAGAAGAAAGCGCTCAGTTTGGCGGTTTAGTTAATACCAATGCAAGTGGGGCAAGGGCAGTAAAATATGGGGGAATGAGAAATTATATTAAAGGATTGGAGGTTGTTCTGCCTGAAGGAGAAATAATAACTATTGGTGGAAAGCATATGAAGGATAGCACAGGCTATAGTTTATTGAATCTTATGATAGGCTCTGAAGGAACCTTGGGTATTGTAACAAAAGTAGTAATAAGTCTTTTGCCAAGACCGCAGGTTATGTATACCTTAGTAGTCCCATATAAAAATTTATACAATGCAATAGGAACAGTGCCTGAAATCCATAACAAGGTAGTTCCAATGGCAGTTGAATTTATTGAACATGATGTTATTCCCCCAACAGAAAAGCTGCTTGGCAAGAAGTGGCCCTGCGAATCTGGAGCATATCTAATGATAATAGTTGACGGTGCGAGTGATGAGGAAGTATTTGGAACTTTGGAAACCATAGGAAAAATTTGTTTAAAACATGATGCTGATATACAAAGTGTAGATGAAATTTCCATTGCTGATACTGAGAAAAGACAACAGGATGTTTTGGAAATAAGAAGCAATATCTATCAAGCTTTGAAAAAAGGCACTATTGAGATATTAGATATTACTGTGCCACCAGCTGAAATAGTAAAGTATTTAACTATGGTGCAGAAGATTTCAAAAAAATATAGTACGTGGCTACCTACTTATGGTCATGCAGCAGATGGTAATGTGCATACACACATTATGAAAGTGAGAACAGTAGATGAGGCAGAAATAGAAGGATGGAAAGATAAGTATCCAGTTGTGCGAAAGGAACTGCATGAGAAAGCTAAAGAATTAGGAGGAATAATTTCCGGAGAACATGGAATAGGACTGGTAAAAATGGAATACTTACCATTATCTGTTGATTCAGTGCAAATAGAGTTAATGAAAGGCATAAAAAAACTATTTGACCCAAACAACATTCTCAATCCTGGGAAAATATTTGATATGAAATGTGCCGGATGATAATTTAAAACAGAATGGGAGCAAGATATGAAGTCAATAAAAATTAACCAAACATCCATAAATATTCCCACCTATAAATGGGGAAAAGAAGATATAGAGCCTCCACTTATAAGAGAGTTTACTCCACGGAGTCAACCGATTTATCCTTACACTACACAAGAGATTATTTCTGAGAAAAAGTCGGACTGTCAATACAAGGCAATTATTCTGGAGAACGAATATCTGAGACTTACATTTCTGCCTGAATTAAACGGCAGGCTCTATTCTGCTTTTGATAAAGTAAACAAAAAGGAACTGTTCTATAAAAATAAAGTAATAAAACCGGCGTTGTTTGGGTTGAGAGGCGCATGGGCGGCAGTTGGTGTTGAATATAATTTTCCAAACAGTCATTCCACTACTACTCTGGAACCTATTAACTGGAAGATAAAGAAATATGAAGACGGTTCTGCCTCATTTATTACAGGGAATATTGAATGGGTAAGCAGGATGGGATGGAGCATGGAGGTAAAACTGAGACCTGAAAGTTGTTTAATAGAGATGGAATCCAAGCTTTATAACTTTACAGATTTTCCACAGAAATTTTACTATTGGTTAAATGCTGCAGTTCCGGCCTATCCTGAAACACAGTTTATTTATCCATCCAGCACCAAGCGGCTTTATGCCCATCCTCCTATGGATATTTCTCGCCTTGCCTATATTGACTACCCGATACATCACGGGCGCGATATCAGCCTTTTCAAAAATATTCCCCAGCATTTCCCGATTTTTGCTGAAAATATGGAAGAGGATTTTTTTGGATTATATCATCACAACCTTGGGACCGGTTTAGTCCATATTGCCGACCATTCTCTGGTAAGAGGCAGAAAAATATGGATGTTCGGCAATGCGCGAGACGGCAGGATGTTTGTAGATTTACTGGCAGACAGCAACATTGATTATTGTGAGTTACAGACTGGTCCCTTTACTCTCCAATCAGATTATAGAATGCTTGCTCCGAGGAAGATTCACCTGCAAAAAGATACATGGTATCCAATAGCAGGATTAAAGGGTTTTAATGCCGCCTCAAAAGAACTTGCGGCTAATATAAAGGTTGAAGGAAAAAAGATTAAAGTATTAATTAATTCTACCGAAAAGTTAGAACATTTGAATGTGCGAATAAGAACAAATCAGTGTATTAAAGCAGAGAAAGAAATTTCAGTTACACCCTTAGAATTAAAATCTGTAGTGTTTAATTTGCCTCGCGAGATAAAAAAAGAGGAGCTGGAAATCAATTTTCTTGACGAAACAGATAATGAGATTCTGTGTTATCAGGGAGAACAAAGTAAAAAGTTGAACAAAAACAAGGAAATCAACATTGAGTCTGATAGCAAATCTTCAGATTCAATGTGTTTAAAAGGACATTATGCGGAAGAACAGTGTTATCCGCAAAAGGCTATGGAGATATATTGCCAGGCAGCGAAGACCAGTCTAAAGGCAAAAGTTTCTAAAGCAAGACTGATAGCTGTATCTGGAAGATTTAAGGATGCACTTGAGGAGTTAGAAAAAATATTAGCAGTTGATAGAGAAAACGAAGAAGCAACTTATCTCTCAGGTATCTGTCTTGAAAATTTGGGAGAATACAAGAAAGCAGAAAAGAGATTTTCTTATCTTGGAGATAATGAGGACTGGATGGAGAAAGCGCTTCTTCATCTTGCTAAAATTTCTATCATGCAGAAGAAATATACTGAAGCATTATCACGTCTTAAGCAATTTGCAGAGCTTTATCCTGTTAACTCCTACGCATTGTCCCTTTACGCGTTATCTTTAAGGAAAACCAGCAGGATAGAAGAGGCGGAAATAGTATTAAACAAAGCAGGTGAAGTGTTCTCTTTTGACCCTCTGGTATGGGGTGAATCATTTTTATTGAAGAAATTTCAGAAGAAAGCAGACGCTTTTAAAACAATTTCCACAAGAACATCTCAGCAAATTATAGAAATTTTTTGCAGATATATGGCTATAAATGAATTTGAAGAAGGACTTGGAATAGTAAATGCCTATATGGAAAAGAGAGAAAACGCATCTATTATTCCTCTTGTTTTCTATTATCGCGGTTATATAGAGGAAAGCTTGGGCAAGAAAAAAGAGAGCAAAAGGTCTTTTGCTGCTGGAAGATCATCAAAAGCAAAATGGGATTTTGTGTTCAGATTAGAATCAGAAGCAGTATTGAAAGCAGCCATAGAGTCAAATCCAGATGATTATCAAGCGCTTTATTACCTTGGAAATCTACTTGCATTTAAAAACAGATGGAATGAGGCGGTGTTCTGCTGGGAGAAAGTAAGAGGGAATAATCTCTCTTGTGCTCTCAGGGCTCAAGGGCTCTTTTACTGGAAGATAAAGAATGAATATAAAAAAGCAATTAAAAAATATAAGGAAGCGGTCTCAGTAAAACACTGCGGAGTAAAAACTATCTGGGAATATGACCATGTTCTTGAAGAAAAAGGTTATTCGGAAGAAAGAATACGGTCTTTAAGGGGAAATGATAAGATTGTTCAAAAGGATCCGAGGCTGCTTTTGAGATTAGCGAGTACTCTTATCGCTTTGGATTATTGCGAAGAAGCATTGAAAATTCTGAAAGCCAACAAATTCCCATTATGCGAGGGCAAAATATTGCCGCGTCTTCTTTACGAGGAGGCTTGCTGTAAACTAGGAGATAAATATATCAAGAAAGGGGATACTAAAAGAGCTCTTACCTATTATCAGATGCCACTTGAGTATACGGAGAACTTAGGTGTAGGAAAACCATCCAGAAATATGGAAGCAGAGTGGTGGTATAGAGCAGGTGAACTTTTAAAAAAGACAGGAAATATTAAAAAGTCCAAAAAGTTTTTCCGGAATGGGGCAGAAAAAGGTGATGGTATTGAGATTGAATTCTTCCCTCTAAGAAATATTATTTGGGAGCATGAGCCTGATATTATTGATATCCACTATTGGATTAACGAAGTTTTTCGGGTACTTTGTCTGGAAGAGATTGGAGAAGCGACAAGAAAAAAAGAAATTTTGAGGGAAATAGAGTCTTTTGTTGATAGCAAAATTGCTGAAGGAAGAAGTAATGAATCAGGAGTGCAGCTCATAAAAGCACTTGCCATTTATGGAAAAGGCGAGAAGGGAAAAGCAGTCGAATTGTTGAATCATTTGGTATGTAAGAGCATTCCTTACAGCCGAATGAAAAGTTTTACCTATGTGCCCAGCCAGCACAAATGAATGTATATGACGCAATTGTTAATAGGCGTTCTATCAGACGATTTAAGCAAAAGCCTATTTCTTCTGAAATATTAAAAAAGCTAGTTAATGCTGGTCGTCTTGCTCCATCTGGGGCTAATTTCCAGCCGTGCGAGTATATAATTATTCACGATAAAAAACTAGTTAATAAGGTTTTTGGTACGCTTAAATGGGCAGGATATATTGCGCCTGAAGGAAATCCAAAACAAGGAGAACAGCCTGTAGCTTATATTGTTGTTCTTATCAATAGGGAGAAAAGAACAATTGGCGGTGAACACGATGCAGCAGCGGCTATAGAAAATATTATCCTTACTGCTATGGAAGAGAATATTGGGACATGCTGGATAGGATCAATTGACAGAACCAGTTTAAGAAGAATATTAAATATACCTGATAAATGCGAGATAGACTCTGTACTTGCTCTTGGATATCCTAACGAAAGTCCAAAAGCTGTTCATATGAAAGATTCTATTAAGTATTGGAAGGATGCTGAAGGAGTATTAAACGTCCCAAAAAGAAATCTCGAAGATGTATGCTTCTTTGATGAGTATAAAAGAGTGGAATAATAAATGTTACACAAAAGAGAATTTTTATTTGTAGTAGTTGTGCTTATTTCTTTAGTGGGCTGTAACTATCTAAAACCCATTACATTTACCGATATACAAGAACCTATTGAATCAACAATAGTGGTAAAAAATGAATATTCTTATCAAGAAATGCTAAAGGTTATTAAATCAGCAAAAGAGTTTCTATGGATATGTGACATCAAATACAAAGATAATCTTTCAGACGAGGTAAATCCCGGAATAGTTACTGTAATTCTTCAGGCAGAACAACGTAAAGTGGACATTAAAATCATGCACAGAGAAACAGGAACTCTCTGGCTTAATAAATTAAGAAGAGTAGGCGTTATTAATATCTTAGTGCCTCCCTGTGAAAGCAGAATGGTGAGAAAGAAAACAAAATATGTAATCGCAGACAAAAAAGTTGTGTTTGTGCAGGATGACAAGCTTGATCATAATCCCAGAATCATAAGACACGTTTCGCGTGTTAGGGATTACGTTACTGATTTTAGTGAGAGGTGGAATGAGGCAGAGAAGAGAATAAGGAAGTATCATTAATGGAAAAAACGAACTTCGCCTATTAATTATTGGAATATCACATGGAGGGAGAAGTGACAGAATCAATAATATTGGAAGTGCCGTTCTCTGAAAAAGATAATGCCAAGTCACTCGGCGCAAAATGGAATCCAAAAATTAAAAAATGGTACATACCAGCAGGGATAAATAAAGAAAAGTTCGCGCAATGGATCCCACCAGATATATCCAACACACCAACACTCGTGGCAAAAGCACCAATTTACTTACTTAAATCGTGGAAACGTTGCTGGAAATGTGGTAAATTAGCAGATGTTTTTTGCTTAGCATCAAATGGGCTAAAAGATGATGAAGCAGAACTAGATATGTTCTTTCATTTTTCAAACTTAGCATTTGTCCCAAAAAGTATTGAATCGATACTAAAGAAACATGCTTCTTCATACTACATGGATTACACGAAGCAGAGCAACAGTTATTACTATGTAAATCATTGTAAATGTGCAGCAAAGCTTGGAGACTTTTATATGCATGGAGAACCTGATGGTGCATTTGTGCCTATGTCTGAATCTCAGGCACGCGATATAATTATGTACCACATTGAATCATTGGGAGATATAAACATTAATGCAAGTTACGGTACTCAAGACATTGAGTTTATTCCCGAGTTTGCAAAGAGAGAGAAACTCTAACAACCCTCTACAACCGACTGCCAAAAGCAACCTAATTTGCAAGTTTGAATTCAAAAACATTCCTCTTTTTTGCTTTGCCCGTTTCCGCTTCAAATTCAGTTGGAACTCCAATGAATTTAACAGATATATTATGAGAATTTGTAGGTTTATGTATCACGCATAATATTAAGCTTTCAAGCGGCGATAATTTTCCCCAACCATTTCTGCTAAATATGGCGTGCATTCCTAGTCTTTTTGAAGTTGATTCCTTAAAATCCCTAAGAGCATGGCTTAAACGAAAACCATATTTTTTGTTATTCATTGCAATAAGCTGAAACTCTCCGGGGTAGTATGTGAGAATCCCTGTTTGAGTCGTTTCGTCTTTCACAAGCATACTTATTTCATCGCCTATATTGACATAATCGGAATTATTTGTAACTTTGAATATCAATATATGAATTTCGTTTAATTTTAGCATTTCTCTCTCATCACGCGTAAGAGCACCGTTATTGACATGTTCCAAAAATTCTATTTCTGTTGCGCCAATTTTTACTCGTGGATTTACTGTAGATAAAGCCGCAAAAGTATTTTTACTG
>JAGMBN010000160.1 GCA_023129655.1 bacterium
AGTTTATTAAATCAAACTATGATGCGCGAATAATGGTACAGCAAACAGAACTGCTGTATCAGGAGTTGATTGCAGCCAAATCCAGATGTTTACCTAAATGCTTTCCAAGCATCTCATAATGCTCATTCTCGTAGATATTCAGTGTCTTATAGATCTCATCTTTCATATCTTTTAGGATGCTTCCGTATGTAATATGCATAAGCTGCCTGCAATTATTTTCATTAAGAAGCTCAGGAAGTTCTTTATTGGAGAGTTTATCAAGCGTGGGAATTTTGGATAGATCAGTGGTAACATGATAGGATTTACGGTCTTTATTAAAATTGCCAATGGCAATCTGATGCATGCGGCGATAGAGGGCAGGGTTTTTATGACTGATAAGTCGAACTGCCTCCAGCCAGTTTGTTCCGGCTGTCTTGATGTGAAATATTCCTTCAGTAGATTCTGCAATTGTCGGATAAATGGAAAATTTATCGCTGCCGCTATGGATGCTTAGTTTATATCCGCCAAAGTGCCGACATATAACAGCATGAGCTAAGAATTCCTTTTTAAACATCTCTATATTGCCAATATAATCAATCCCTTTTTCAAATTCTCCGATAAATCTTAAGGCTAGACTTGTGAAATTGACCCCATTTCGCCTGAGTTCCTCTGCGATAAATATATGAGCTAGAAGAGTGGTTGGAGTGTCAGTTTCATCTACTGATACCTCAAAATCAAAACCAGTTGGAATCCTGTCTTTGATAATATTATAACAATTCATAATATGCTTTAATGCCTTGGCATAGATGGATACAACTTTCATCAGCTCACTTTTGGTCATCTTATATGTCTCTGCGCCTATTCTATAGCTTTTTCCTAAATAAAGTTTTTCGTAAAAGTCTGTGTGTAACACCAATGTGTTTGAAATACTTCCAATATCCTTTACACTGTCATTTATATAGTCTGAGGGGTCTATGGTATACATAGTATAACCGCATTCACACGCTTTAATAACATCCTCCTGCTTTTTGACATGGTCAATGTCTGCTCCATAGCCTTTCTTGTATCCTTCCTGAAAAACTCCCCACATAGCATCGTCCAAGACAACTTCCATACTGCGTCCTGTACGCTCCATTTCCCGTATAGACTGCTGTGGGAAGATTGGAAATATATCTCTGCCTTCAATAGCCTTAATATGACCCGAAGTAGCTAATCCTAATCTGTCTCCAAAACCAAAACTTCTCTTAATCCCACAAGCAGCAGGATTTAGATGTTTGAATAAATTACGCAATCTAAGAGCGTTGAGGTGAGTCTTGTCATAAACATTATATGTGGATACTTTTTTTACAGATCTCTCAAATTCCGTATCATCTGAAACCAGATATTTTTTGATATCTTTTTTAACGAGAAAATAGATTTTACCATCTTTCTCTAATATGGATTCAGTGTAAATCTTGTAACCTTCTGCAATAAGTGTCTTCATTTAAGCAACTCCTTAATTTTAACAGGTTTTCCTGTCTTTATAGACTTATTGCCGGCAATCCCAATCAGTATTGACATAGCTCCGCCCAATGAACCAGCCTGATGCCCCAGAGGATCAGGTATTCCTTCTTTAAAAAGCATATCCAGAAGCCTTTTATCTCCTCCGCCATGTCCGCCTGCAGCTTTAGGAACTTTGATAATCTTTTGCTTCTTAAATAATGGGAAAATCTTTATTTCCTTCTCTTCAGGTATGCCTCCTGGAAAACTATGAAATTCCTCTGCTTCAAGCCTTCCCTTTTTCCCGTTCAAAGACATCCTCCATCCCTCATAAGGCAGAAAGGCATTAAGACTATAGCTTAAGAACGTCTTTTTTTTATAGGTTACACACACTGACATTGTATCCTCAATATCAATTTCATCACTGAATACACATCTATCCCTGTAATACTTATCTTCATCTTCTGCTTCATGGTAAAATTTTTTAGCACTTATGCCTCCGAACTCTTTTTCTATATCAAAATAAAACTTGCAGGTCTTTTTAT
>JAGMBN010000161.1 GCA_023129655.1 bacterium
GAAGCTGTCCCTTGCCTGTGCCTACAAGTCCGCCTTTGTTCTTTAATATATCCAATAAAACACCTGTTTTCTCCTTGTTGTATGCGGATTTGTCATAAATTTCTGTTTTGAATATTCTTAATCTCTTGTTCTTACCGGATATATTCATGAACATATAAACCCCAGGTCATGGGTTCATAGCTTTTGTCATATTATTGATTTCTTCCGCAGATCTGGTCCAATCTATAAGGCCGTCAGATTTCTTGAGCATTGGAGCATATGTTGCCTCAGCATGATGTTGAGGGGTTCTAGAACAAGTGCCTTGCTCTACTTGTAGTATAGCTTTGACTAATAATTTGGCTGACAATTTGCTTAATTTATCAGATAAAGTTTCCAGATTATCTGAGGAACCAATTAGCACTTTTTCTTGCAACAAAATGTCCCCGGCATCCATTCTTTCATTCATAAACATTATTGTTACACCTGTTTGTTTCTCGCCGTTGAGCAAGGCTCTTTGTATTGGAGCAGCGCCCCTGTATTTCGGCAATAAAGACGCATGCGCATTTATGCATCCAAAACGTGGGATATCCAGAATTTGTTTGGGAAGTATTTTACCATAAGCTACAACAAGTATGAGATCAGGACTGAGCGCTTGAATGTCTTTTGCTAATGCATCTGTTATTGTCTCTGGCTGAAAAATCTTAATATTGTACTCCTGGGCACATAATTTTACAGGAGAAGCTACCACTTCTCTTCGTCTGCCTTTTGGCCTGTCAGGCTGCATAACAACGCATATCACATTATGCTTAGCTTGTATAAGCGCCTTAAGACTTGGCAGAGCAAAATCAGGTGTTCCCATAAAGACTAAATTCTTAATTTTCAACATCCCCCTGAATCCCCCTTCAAAGGGGGACTTTTTTACATTTTCACTCATCACTTTCTTTCTATTTTAGCTCTATCCCAAGTATCCTTGAGATTTGATCTATTCGGTTTTGTTTTTTCTTTATAAGCAGGCATGCAGATGCTTTTGCTTTTCCCTCAACAATCGCTCGCGCAAGTTCCATACAGCTTGTAAATCCGCAAGCGCCGCAATTTGCCCCAGGAAGAGCTTCAAAAACCTTTTCTATTTTTGGGTCAATTTTTACAGCGAATTTTTTTGACGCATAACCAAGCACAAGACCAAAGACCAAGCCAAGTCCTCCAAGAACCAGAGCTGATGTTAAAATTGTTTTCATATTAAACCAGTAAATCCCATAAAAGCAAGCGACATTAAACCTGCTATGATAAACGCAATTGGTATGCCTTTCATACACTCAGGTACGCCGTCGGTTAGATCCATCCTTTCCCTTATTGCTGACATAAGAAGCAGCGCAATAGTAAAACCAACACCGGCGCCCAGACCATTTACAATGCTTTCTATAAAACTAAGATTAGAATCACTGTTAATCTTTGCTACGCCGAGAACAGCGCAGTTTGTAGTAATAAGAGGAAGAAATATCCCTAATGCTTGTTGAAGGACAGGGCTTATTTTAGCAATAACCATTTCCACAAACTGAACCAGTGTTGCAATAACGAGAATAAATGTAATTGTTTGCAAGAATGTTATATTTAACGGGATCAATAAATAATGCTGTATAAGCCATGCAGCCATTGACGCAATGGTCATAACGAATATTACAGCCATTCCCATTCCAAACGCAGCGGAACTGTTTTTAGATACGCCCAGGAATGGGCATATGCCGAGAAACCTGTTCAATACATAATTGTTTACCAGAACTGCGGAAAGGAATATTATAAATAATTTAGTAAAAAATATCATCTACGCTTTTCTCTTTTTTGACAAACTGTTAAATAGTCCAAGAAACAAGCCGAGAGCTATAAATGCTCCCGGAGGAAGTATCATTATTATTGCAGGGTTAAATCCGGCTCCCAATATATGATGTCCCCAAATTGTTCCGGCTCCAAGTATTTCTCTTGCAGCTCCAAGAAGCGCAAGCGCGCCTGTAAATCCTATTCCCATGCC
>JAGMBN010000162.1 GCA_023129655.1 bacterium
AATGATCCTTATTATGGGGTCTGTTGTAGGGTTTATAGTAATAAGTATGCTTTTACCAGTATTTCAAATAAATATTTTAATACACTGATAGAAAGGAAAATAGGAAATCCGAATATCTAAATCCGAAACAAATCCTAAATTCAAATTTTCTAAATTCAAAACATTGTTTTGGACATTTGTATTTTGGTAATTTGATATTGTTTAGTATTTAGTATTTCGTGCTTAGAATTTATACTCTACTTTATGTGAGTTCTTCTTCGGATTTTACAATCTCATTAACAGGCACAGTAAACATTATCCCTATGCCTGGTTCTGTAAAATCAATCCCTTCTTCTTTTAAAATTTTCTTTAACTCAAGAAACTTATCTCCCTCAATCAAAGCAAATATTGTTTTTGATGGAGTTTTTTCTTCTCCCATAAGCTGTCTTAACCCCACGAATATCGGCACTTCATATGCCAAAAACTGGCCTAAGCCCATGCTGTCTATAATTGTTGCTCCACTGACTCCCAACTCCACAAGAATGGACAGAACATCCTCTAAATGCTTCTCCTTGTTTAAAACAATGAATAAAAGTTTCATTCCGTTTGACATATCATCCCCTCCCTAAATCCGTTAATAACGGCTTGTTTTTTTCCTGCCTATTTCTCCTGCTTTTGATATTGCAATTTTTGTTGTTATTGGTCCTATTATTTCAAAGAAAATTGTAGTAGCAGCAATTGTGTTTATTACGAGGACTGCCAGATGTTGTCCCTCACTTCCTAAAGCGCCAAATTCCTTTGTAGCCAGAATAGCAAGTCCTATAGCAACACCTGCCTGAGGAAGCAGCCCAAGCCCTAGATATCTTCGGATAACCGGTTTTGCCCCTGCCATTACAGCTCCCAAATGTGCTCCTCCTATTTTTCCGATGGATCTAGAAAGAATATAAATTAATCCTACCAGTCCCATAGCAGGAAGAAGCTTTATCTGAAGATGAGCACCTGCTATGACAAAGAAGACTATAAATATAGACGTAGTAATAAAATTAATCGCCTCATAAGCTCTGCGGTTTGCAAACAGGAAAATGTTGGTAAATACTACGGCTAAGCTCATATTTGCCAGGATAAGAGAAAGATGAAAGCGATTTGATAAACCTGTACATATTAAAATTCCTCCCAAAGATACAGCTAATATCTCTGTTTTTCTGTGCAGCTTTCTTAAAAAATATCCAAGAATAATTCCCATTAATCCGCCTAAAAGAATTGAGCCTAATATTTCAATTACAGGTCCTTTTACAATCCCGGCAAAAGATATTGAATTCCCTGTCAAAAACATCTTTGCAAACGCGGCAGCAAATGCATAGATTACAATAGCTACCCCATCATCCAAACCGACAATTGCATATATTGCATTTGTCAGATCTCCCTTTGATTTATATTCCTGCAGAACTGCGACTGTTCCTGCAGGGGCTGTTGCTGCTGCCAGAGCCCCAAATATCAAGGCAATATGGAGTTGATGAGTTAAAAAATAAACGCCCAGTGCTACAAGCAAAACGGGCAGAAAGGATGACGTAAAAAGAATTGTAAGAATCCCTTTGCCAAATTTACGTATTACACTAATACGCATCTCACTGCCAATTATAAAAGCGACAATTCCAAGAGCAAAATCACTAAAAATACTTATTCTATCTAATACCTTTAAACTAAATACATTGAAAACGGAATTTCCTAATAAAAGTCCCATAAAAAGATATCCAACCACTGCAGGAAGCCTGATCAGCCTGGCAAGCTTCCCTCCAATAAAACCACAGATCAAAGCTGTTCCTATAAAGAACAATATGTCCATATCGACCATCCACTCTTTCTCTCAATTCATTCTAAAGTTACTATACTTTTGAAGACCATGCAACAAAAATGTTAAAAAGCATCAATGCAATTTGTTGTGATTTTCCACGCAAAAGATAAAAAACCATTGATTTTGTCTGGAGTTTCCCCATTTTTTCAAT
>JAGMBN010000163.1 GCA_023129655.1 bacterium
ATGACTGTTTTGTGCATCATTCTGCCATTGAGGGCGCAGGATTTAAGTCCTTGGCTGAAAACGACGCTGTAGAGTTCGACATAGAGAAGGATGATAAAGGTCGTAACAGAGCTGGAAACGTTAAAAAGCTATAAAAATATAGTCATAAATCCAATAGATAAACCTGTTCATTTAAGAAATTAATTGAGCAGGTTTTCTTTTTTGTAATACACAAATGATAATGTCCTATTTGGCACATTTAGAAATGTCCTATTTTAAGAAAGCTATAATGCTCGTTTTAAGAGGAGGGTATTATGGCAGAAAGGGACATAATCATGGCGAGTCAAAGGGAAATAAAACGGCTGCATGTAATTCACAAGATACTGGACAAAGAATTGAAACAGGTTGAAGCGGTGGATATTTTAGGTTTAAGCGACAGGCAGATAAGGAGAGTAGTAAAAACAGTTCGGATAGAAGGAGATAAAGGCATAACACATAAATCGCGAGGCAAGTCTTCAAATGTGGCAATACCTAAGAAAATAAAAGACAGGGTAATAGGTCTCTATAGAGAAAAATACAATGGATTTGGTCCGTTACTTGCCAATGAAAAGCTCTCTGAAATAGATAAGATAACAATAGGAACTCAAACTTTGCGTAATTGGCTGATAGAAGAAGGCGAATGGAAAATACGTCGTAACCACAAAGAGCATCGTCAATGGCGGGAAAGAAAGCAATGTTTTGGGGAGATGGTACAGATGGATGGATCGCATCACGACTGGTTGGAAGGAAGAGGACCTAAGCTGGTTTTAATGGGATACATAGACGATGCAGCAGGCAAGACATTTGGAAGGTTTTATGATTATGAAGGGACTATGCCAGCAATGGACAGCTTTAAGAAGTATATAAATAAAAATGGCATTCCAAACAGCGTATACCTGGACAAGCACACAACATATAAATCTAACGGAAAACCGACAAAAGAAGATGACTTAAATAATAGAAAGCCGCTGAGTCAATTTGAGAGAGCATGTGAGGAACTGGGAGTAGATGTAATCCATGCAGACTCTCCGCAGGCAAAAGGAAGGATAGAGCGGCTTTTCAAGACATTTCAGGATAGGCTGATAAAGGAAATGAGGCTTAGGGGAATTAAGACAAAAGAAGAAGCTAACAAGTTTCTGGATGAATATTTGCCAATTTATGACGAAAGATTCAGCGTTGAGCCGGCAAAGAAAACAGATTTGCACAGAACAGTTCCTGAGGGCGCAAATCTTGATAACGTTCTTTGCAGGAAGACTGTGAGAGTGTTAAAAAACGACTTCACAATAAGCTATGATAATAAGCTTTATCAGGTAGAGAATAGGACAAGAGCAAAGAAAGTTTTAGTCCGCGAGCATATAGATGAGAGAATATCAATACAATACAAAGGGGAAACTTTAAACCACAGAGAAATAACAAAGAGACCAAAGAAAGCTAATGATAAAAAAAACCCGTATGAATTCAAAATAAGAAAAGCTTACATGCCGCCAAAAGATCATCCATGGAGAAAATACAAGACAAGGAGTTATCCGCAATATGCGCAGAATTAACTATAATAGTTGGGGTTTTTTTGGATGTTTTCTGGGTAACTCCAGTCGCCCTACGGGCTCCTTCCGTTACCCTGAAAACACCTGTCCATCAAAAGTAAAATTTACTACTATTAATTTTAACAAAATAGGACATTTCTAAATGTTTTAAAATAGGACATTTCTAAATGTGCTTGACACATTTATTGACATGCCTGCTTCTATGTGCTAGATTCTAACACATGAGACAACAAGGAGGAGAAATAATTATGAAGAATCTTCAGTTAATTATGCTTACAGCTTTACTGCTTTCACTATGTTTATGCGGATGTTCAACATTTAGAAAATTCGCAAGTGACGATGAATATGCAGATCA
>JAGMBN010000164.1 GCA_023129655.1 bacterium
TATTGATACTGCTAAAAAGCGCAGTCTATTCCATTGGCCCGGATGAGGTTGGCGTTGTGCGGCGCTTTGGCAAATATATTGCTCCACCGGTCGGATCAGGATTACATATGAAGCTGCCATTTGGAATAGACAAAGTAATCCCTGTAAAAGTTGAGCGTATATTTAAACAGGAGTTCGGCGTAAGGACTCTTCGTTCAGGAGTAAGAACCCAATATTCAACAGGTTCTTATCTTGACGAATCTCTGATGCTTACAGGTGATCTCAATATTTTGGATGTGCGATGGATTGTGCAATTCAGGGTAAAAGATCCTGTACAACTGCTTTTTAATACCAGAGAGCCTGAGGATAACGTTCGTGATATCTCCGAAGTAGTGATGCGAAGGTTCGCAGGTGACTACAGCGTAGATGAGGTTCTTAGCACAAAAAGAGAAGAGATTGATGACCTTGCGCATATTGAGATGCAAAAGATATTGGATAAGTATGAAACAGGTATTCAGATCGTTACTGTGAAACTTCAGGATGTAAATCCTCCTGATGAAGTAAAGCCGGCATTTAATGAGGTCAATGAGGCGAAGCAGGAAAAAGAGAGAGTAATCAATCAGGCGCGGCAGGCATATAACAAGGTCATTCCGCGCGCTAAAGGTGAGGCTGAGAAAACAATACGAAAGGCTGAAGGATACGCTCTGGCTAAAATAAACAGGGCAAAAGGAGAAGCAGAGAGATTCAGCACAGTACTAGCGGAATACAAGAAAGCGCCGGATATAACACGGAAAAGACTTTACTTAGAGACAATGACGTATGTTTTACCTCGTGCAAAAGAAAAGTATATAATTGACCCTAAGCAGTCTTCAATACTGCCGTTGCTTAATCTTGGACAAAAAGGAGGAGTAAAATAATGAAAAAACTTTTAAATGTATTTATTGCCTTAATTATCTTAGTAATACTTACAGCTATAAGTGGGGTGATGTATGTTGTAGATGAAACGAAACAGGTTGTGATAACCCAATTTGGCAAACCTGTTGGTAATCCAATTACAACCGCAGGAATGCACTTTAAAAAACCATTCATCCAGAAGGCGCGTTTTTTTGAGAAACGGCTTCTTGAGTGGGATGGCGATCCCAACCAGATTCCCACCAAGGATAAGAAGTATATCTGGGTTGATACCACTGCGCGCTGGAAGATTGTTGATGCGTTGAAATTTCTGCAGTCAGTGAACAATGAGATTGGAGCACATGCGAGACTTGACGATATTATCAATTCTGCCACTAGAGATACAGTTACAAGACATCTTCTTGTTGAGACAGTAAGAAATTCCAATCGCATTGTAGAAGAGGTGAAAGAAGTGGGGAAAGATGTAATAATTACTGACGAAGCCCTTGAACACATAGAAGTAGGCAGGAACAGATTGGAGGAGATAATCCTACACGACGCAAAAGAACTTGCTCCCAAGTATGGCATAGAACTTGTTGATGTGCGAATTAAGCGGATCAATTATGTGAAAGATGTAAGGAGAAAAGTCTATGATCGTATGATTTCCGAGAGGAAGCGCGCTGCTGAACAATACCGCTCTGAGGGACAGGGCAGACGCGCTGAAATAGACGGACAGAGAGGAAAGGAACTGAAACTAATTACATCTGAGGCATATAGACAAGCTGAGGGCTTAAAAGGTAAGGCAGACGCTGAAGTAATAGGAATCTATGCCAAGGCATATAATCAGGATCCGGAGTTCTATTCATTCTTAAAAACTCTGGAGACGTATAAAAAGACCATTGATGAGACCAGCACAATAATCCTTACAACTGACAGCGATTATTACAAATACCTGAAAAGCCTGAAGCCTGTTAAATAAAGATTGGAGGGATGGCTGAGTGGCTTAAAGCGGCGGTCTTGAAAACCGTTTTCCGG
>JAGMBN010000165.1 GCA_023129655.1 bacterium
TTGTCAGGAGGCATTGTATCAAGCATTTTTGAAAGTCTTATGGGACTCATAGCCTGAACAAGTTCTTTTGCTAACGCAGAATCCACTTCATTTAAAACTTCAGCAGTAACCTCCGGCTTAAGCATATTCAGTATTTTCTGCCCATCTTCAGCTTCTAAGTGACTGATAACATCAGCCACATCAGCTGCATGAAGCTTACTTAAAAACCTATGAAGTTTGGGCGGAGCATTGCTGCTAAGATAATCCTGAACAATGTTTATAAATCTTTCTATTTTCTTTTCCATAAAACTAGTTTTATTTCAATTTCTCTATAACATGAAGGAAGGCATCATTCTCAGATGGCTTTCCAACAGTAACTCTCAGGCAATTCTTTAGTAATTTATTATCAGCCACATCGCGTATAAGAATACCATTGCTAAGAAGCTTTTTAAACACAGTTTTAGATGAGACCTTTGGTCTGAATAAAATAAAGTTCGCTTCTGTTGGAAATGTGTAAATTGCGCTGATTTTTTGCATCTTTCTCAGGAGCCTGGCTCTTTCAGAGATAATAATTTTAATAGCTTTATTGCATTTTTTCTTATGTTTTAAGGCTATGATCCCTATACGCTGAGAGATGGAATTTAAATTAAATGGCAGCTTTACCTTGTTAACCTGTTCCACTACCTTTTCTGAACCTATCATATAACCTATTCTACACCCTGCAAGACCGTATGCTTTAGAAAATGTTCTTAATATAACCAGATTATCGTACTTATTGATCAATGGAAGAAAACTCTTATTTGAAAATTCCGAATAAGCCTCATCCATTACAATAAGCCCGGATGAACTTTGGATAATGTTTACTATTTTATCTTTTGAAAAGCTGTTACCTGTGGGATTATTAGGATATCCGATAAAAATGAGACTGGGTTGATTCTTCTTAATATATCTAAGCGTAGTATCTATATCTATATCAAACTTCTTATCAAGGCTTATAACTCTAGTCTTTATATTACATACTGTTGATATTATTCTATACATTGAAAATGATGGATAAAAAACTAATGAGGATTTGCTGCCAAAAGCAAGTGTCAATGATTGAATCAGTTCATCAGAACCATTCCCTAATGTTATTTTATCCTCATCTACTTTTATTTCCTCAGCGAGTAATTCTTTTAGCAGAGATGCATCAGGATCCGGATATCTGTTGAACAGGTGTTTAAACAAATCCTTTAATATAATCTCTTTTAATTGCATGGGAAAATCAAAAGGATTTTCATTAGCATCAAGCTTGACCTTACAATCAACTTTCTCAGTTGAATAAGATTTTAGTTTTTTTATGTTCTTCCGAAGTATTAAGTCAAAATTTGTTTTCACGATTCATGTTCCAATCTTATTAACAAAGACTTTTTGTGCGCATCCATTCCTTCTAAATCTGCCAGCAAACTCAATGATTTTCTGACCTTTTTCAGACTTTTTTTACTATAACAAATATATGAAGATTTTTTCAAAAAATCATCAACGCTCAACGGAGAGCAAACTCTTGCCATGCCCCCGGTCGGCAGGACATGATTTGGCCCTGCAATGTAATCTCCTATTGATACAGGGCTGTATTTTCCAAGAAAGATTGCTCCTGCATTCTTTATCTTCTTTGCCAGTTTCTGCGGCTTAGAAATATGAAGCTCCAGATGTTCAGGAGCTATTTGATTTACTATTGATACTGCTTCATCCAGAGTTTTTACAATAAATACCTCTTTCCCTTTATCCAGCGATTTCTCAATAGCTTTTCTTCCAGGAAATAAAGCAACTTGTTTTTTCATCAAAACATTGACTCTTTCCGCAACAAGTTTTGATGTTGTGATTAAGATAAATTTTCCGTTTTCTCCGTGCTCAGCCTGAGAAATAAGGTCTGCTGCAATATA
>JAGMBN010000166.1 GCA_023129655.1 bacterium
CATTGGACATCAGGTATGGATGTAAGGCAGACAGTTATAGCAACAAAAATGGATTTCTGGATAAGCGTTATCATAGGGCTCGGTATTGTAGTAGCCATTATAGGAATAGGCAGCTTAGTAATAAATGTAATAAAGAAGAAGAGAAGTCAAGGAGTTAATAAGGTAGTGGTAGATGATTACAGACCCCCAAAGGGCAGGGGAGATATTCCTATATGGGCGGCTCTGGGTATCTGGATATTTGCGACTATAGGATACATTCTGCTTTGCCATAAACTTGTTCCTGATTTTCCTGTAGTTTTATTAGTGGTGTTTGGATTTATTCTAACCCCACTTCTCTCATATATATCAGCAAGGCTTGTCGGCATAGCAGGTATGCCAACCGGTGTTTCATTCCCGTATCTTAGAGAGGGAATATTTATTAAGAGCGGATTTTCCGGAGTGGCTATATGGTTTGCGCCAATACCATTTTTTAACGTAGGTGTGTATACTCAAAAGTTTAAAGAACTTGAATTAACCAGAACAAAACTGAGCAGTCTGATAAAGGCTGAACTGTTCTCTTTTGTTATTATGGCATTCTGCAGTTTTCTTTTTTGGGAAGTAATATGGCGTATGGGACCGATTCCTGCTGCAGCTTATGCGTATATAAATAAAATGTGGCCTCTTACAGCAACGTTTCAGGCATTATGGGTTTCTACAACAATTAAAGGAGGGAGTCCATGGATGCTGGAAGCTATTAAATCATCCCGTATTATATGGAGCGTTGTAGCCGGGTTGGGGGTGTTTGGTTTAATAAGCATTTTAAAATTACCTATTGCAATTTTTTATGGGATGATTGCAGGAGTAACCGGCTGGTGGCCGCATCATATAATTCCTATGTTCATCGGTGCTCTTTTAGGCAGGTTCTATTTTGCTAAGAAATTTGGTGCAAAAAAGTGGAGATCATATGCGCCGTTATTAGCTGCAGGTTATGCTTGCGGAGTTGGATTAATAGCTATGATATCAGTAGCTATTGCGCTTATTTTTAAGTCAGTGTCACAGATTATATTTTAAATGATAGGAATGTCAAAGAAGGAAAGACTTTTAATGTCAAGACCAGTCAGAAATGAGGCGGTGAGTGTGAAAAAGAGTGATAATGGCGAATTGGAAATTATTATACATAGAAAGAAAACAAGATTAGTTGTTTTCTTATCAAAGCTGTTTAAATTGCCTGAAACAAGAAGGATTATTTTAGATAAGATAGGTGCTTGTGTGTGGATATTGTGTGATGGAAGAAAAACCGTAAATGATATAACAAAAGTATTTAGTGGGAAGTATAGCTTGGGCAGAGAAAAAGCAGAAAGATCGCTTTTAGTATATTTAGAGCAGTTAGTGCGTAGAGGACTTATAGCAATGGCAGCGCCTAAATAGGAGAAAATCTAATGACAGACCAAAAAGAGAAGATTGGAAAACAAGTAATTCTTCCGCTAAGTAAAGCGGTTGAAATAAGTGTAAAGAGCATAAAAGTAAGGCTGGGTCGTTCTGTGATAACAGCAAGCGGTATAGTGCTGGCAATAGCGTTTTTAATGTCTATCTTTGTGTCCGGCTCTATAAATAAGGCGTTGCTTGAGAAAGGTTCTGTGGAAGTCAGGGTTCAATTACAGAACACTGGCGGAGAAGAACAGGTTAAGCAAATATGGCTTGTGGTATTATCACTTATGGTTTGTGTTGTTGGAATTGCAAACGCGATGTTAATGTCAGTTACTGAAAGATACAAGGAAATAGGAACAATGAAGTGTCTTGGAGCGCTGGATAGATTTATTATTAAATT
>JAGMBN010000167.1 GCA_023129655.1 bacterium
TTGCTCAGATATCAGATACAGATACCACTGTTTTAATCCGTGGGGAAAGCGGTACCGGCAAGGAACTTGTTTCGCAGGCAATACACTATAATAGTCTTCGCGCTAATGAGCCGTTTATAAAGGTCAATTGTTCATCATTGCCTGAAACACTAATTGAAAGTGAATTGTTCGGGCATGAAAAGGGAGCATTCACCGGCGCAATCAGTATGAAAAGGGGCAGGTTTGAGCTTGCAGACAACGGGAACATATTCTTAGATGAAATTGGAGATCTGTCTCCTGCAGTTCAAGTAAAGCTTCTAAGAGTGCTTCAGGAAAAGGAGCTTGAGCGAGTAGGCGGAACCACCACTATTAAGCTCAATGTCCGAATTATTGCGGCTACGAATAAAAACCTGGAGCAACTAATTAAACAAGAAAAATTCAGAGAGGATCTCTATTATCGCTTAAATGTATTCCCTATCCATATACCGCCTCTGAGGGAGCGCAAAACAGATATCATTCTTCTGGCAAACTTTTTCGCAGAAAAATACAGTAAAATTCACAATAAACAAATAGAGCGCATATCGCCTCAAGCGCTTGATATGCTTGTAAACTATAGATGGCCAGGCAATGTAAGAGAGCTTGAAAACTACATTGAACGCGCAGTTTTACTCAGCAAGGACGAGGTAATCCATGTGTATCATTTGCCGCCCAGTCTTCAGCCATACAAACTCAACACAAAAGAGAATAGCACCTTGCAGGCTATTCTGGACAATGTGGAAAGAGAGCTGATACTGGATACGCTTCACAGCACAAGAGGGAATATGGCAAAGTCTTCGCGCATACTGGGAATTACTGAAAGACTTATGGGACTCAGGGTAAGAAAACATGTAATTGATATCAAGCAATTCCGCTCCCATTCATAAGCCTTAATATTTCATGCCCAAACCCTACCAATATGTAAGATATCTAATAAGAAGATACAATATTGTAGGATACAGACAAGTCCGTCATTGCGAACGGAGTGAAGCCATCTCAGAGATTGCCACGTCGTCCCGAAAGCTTTCGGGACTTCTCGCAATGACATTTAACCCTTTTTCCTTAACACTTGGCACACTATTTGCTTTTAAACAAAGACAAACCAAATAAGGAGATACAAAACATGGCTAAGAGAACTAAAGAAGATGTGTTGAAAATTGTTAAAGAACAAGACGTAAAGTTTATCAGGTTATGGTTTACTGATATTTTGGGACAGGTAAAGAGCTTTGCTATCACAAATAATGAGCTGGAAAACGCGTTAGAAAAGGGTATGGGTTTTGATGGCTCATCTATTACCGGTTATCAGGATATTGAGGAATCGGATATGATTGCCATGCCCGATATAGATACGTTTGCTATTCTTCCGTGGAGACCGGATGAGAAAAAAGTTGCAAGAATAATATGTGACGTGCTTAATCCTGACAGAACGCCCTATGAAGGAGATCCCCGCTATGTTTTAAAGAAAGCTCTTGAAAGAGCGGATAAGATGGGATTTGATCACTTCTATTTAGGGCCTGAACTTGAATATTTCTATTTTAAGAATGATCAGGGTACTGAGATACTGGATAAGGGAGGCTATTTTGATCTCACTACTCTTGATGTTGCAAGTGATTTAAGGCGGGAGACAGTTCTTGCTCTGGAGAAAATGGGCATGCGCATAGAATATTCTCATCATGAGGTTGCTCCGTCGCAGCACGAAATAGATATGAAGTATACTGATGCCCTGAAAATGGCTGACGACGTATTAACGTACAGAATTGTAGTTAAAGAGATTGC
>JAGMBN010000168.1 GCA_023129655.1 bacterium
TTTCGGATTTAGATATTCGGATTTAGGATTTTCTTAAACGGAGTTTTAGATAGTGCATTATTTACAAACTTTCTGGTCAGTTTGGATTGAGATAATTTATGTATTTCTTCTCATACTTGTTGGTGTATTTGCAAAAAAGATCAATATAATTTCCAATGAAGGTTCAAAATCTCTTTCAAGTATCTTAATGAATATTGCCTGGCCGGCATTGCTTTTTTCTGCAATGCTAAAAGAATGTAATTGGAGTCTTATAAAAGAGAATCTAGTTCTTATAGTTATTGGCGCTTTAATAGTAGTTATAGGCTATATTATTGGAATTATTGGAGCAAGAATTGGAAGCGTCCCAAAGCCCAGAAAGAGCGCATTCTTATATGCTTGTATGATAAACAATTACTCCTTCCTGCCTTTACCAATTGTTCTGATTTTATTTGGAGAAAAGGGAATAGTCCTGCTGGCGCTATGTAATCTTGGAACGATTCTCGTTCAGTGGACATTCGGAATTTATATAGTTGCTGCTCACAGGCTTGGAATATCCTCTCTCAAAAAAATAGTCAATATGCCGCTTATTGCAATAGTTTCAGGAATGATCTTAAGCGGATTCCATGTGCAGTGTCCAAAACTAGTTCTGGATTTAGGTGTAGTGCTCATGAGACTATTGAACGCACTAGGAGGAACAACCGTTCCAATTGCAATGCTTATAGCCGGTTTTGCGCTTGCGGATATTAATTATCTTAAGGTATTCAAAGATAAAGATGTAATATTAATTAATGTATTGAGATTAGTAGTGATACCAATATGTACTCTTATACTGATTAGTTTTCTAAGTATGCCGATTATAAGTAAAAAAATTGCAAGTGTAGTAGCTATTATGCCTGTTGCAATTGCAGCCTCAGTTGTTATAAAGCAATACGGAGGAGACGAAGAATTTACAGCATCTGCTATTTATACAACGACAGTTCTTTCTATAATTACAATCCCTGCTTTTTTGACGATTATCCTGGGATAAAAATAGTTAAGCTTCTCCTACTCCCACTCTATTGTGCTTGGCGGTTTTGATGAAATATCATACACTACGCGATTTATTCCTTTTACTTCGTTTATTATTCTATTGGATATCCGCTCAAGCAGTTCATACGGCAGCTTTGCCCAGTTTGCTGTCATAGCATCTTCGCTTGTAACTGCTCTTACTGCAACAACATTCTCGTACGTTCTCTCATCACCCATAACGCCAACTGTTTTAACAGGCAATAGAACGCAGAATACCTGCCATAAATTCTGATACATACCTGAAGCCTTGATCTCATCCATCAGTATCCAGTCCGCATCACGCAGAATATCAAGCTTCCTCTTGGTTATATTGCCCAAAATCCTCACTGCAAGTCCCGGACCAGGGAAAGGCTGCCTTCCAATTAACTCATCAGGAATCCCCAATTCCTTTCCTACAAGTCTTACTTCATCTTTGAAAAGCTCTTTTAACGGCTCTATTAGTTTGAAATTCATTTTTTTAGGCAACCCTCCAACATTATGATGCGTTTTGATGGTTGCGGACGGACCTCCTATTGGAGACCTGCTTTCAATAACATCAGGATACAGGGTGCCTTGAGCAAGGAATTTAATTTTACCTAATTTCTTTGCCTCTTTTTCAAAGATCTTTATAAAAAGTCCGCCTATTATTTTTCTTTTCTTTTCAGGATTTGTTACGCCTTTAAGCGCGTCTAAAAACTCAGTCTGCGCATTAACTCTTTTTAAATTAATA
>JAGMBN010000169.1 GCA_023129655.1 bacterium
TCTTCTGTAAAAGTTAATTTAACATTTTCCATTGAGAAAAACTTTACGAACTGCTTGGTTAACGCATTCTTGGGTTTGACCAATATATCTACAAGGGCCGATTTATCCAGTTTATCCAGAATCCCTATTACAGGAAGCCTACCGACAAATTCAGGGATTAATCCGAATTTTATCAAATCTTCAGGGAGCAGATTCTTCAGCATACCCTGTTTTTCCTGTTTTGAACTGCCTCTGAATCCGATAGTTCCTTTTCCTTGCCTTGCCTGGATTACTTTATCCAAGCCATTAAATGTACCTCCGCAAATAAACAGTATATTGGATGTGTTTACCTGAATATACTTCTGCTGAGGATGCTTCCTTCCTCCCTGTGGAGGGATGTTTGCAACACTGCCCTCAATCAGCTTAAGAAATGACTGCTGTACACCCTCTCCTGAAACGTCTCTGGTAATAGATACATTATCCGTAGTACGCGAAATCTTATCTATTTCATCTATGTAGATAATGCCTCTTTCAGCCCTCTTTACATTAAAGTCCGCTGAATGGAGGAGCTTCAGAATTATGTTTTCAACATCTTCTCCAACATACCCTGCTTCAGTAAGGGTTGTTGCGTCTGCAATGGCAAACGGAACATCAATGATCCTTGCCAATGTCCTTGCAAGCAGAGTCTTTCCGCACCCAGTAGGTCCAATAAGAAGAACATTGCTTTTCTCCAGTTCAACATCATCCGGCTTAGCACTGGCTTTTATCCTCTTATAGTGATTATGAACCGCTACAGCCAGAATCTTTTTTGCCTTTTCCTGTCCAACAATATATTGATCCAACGCCTTTTTTATATTCGCCGGCTTTGGTATGGAAATTTCTTTTTCCTTGTCAGCGCCGCGGCGTTTCTGTCCCTGTTTCAGTATATTATTGCATAACAGAATGCACTCATTACAGATATAAGAATTTGTTCCTGCAATGAGTTTGTTCACTTCCATTTGCGCTTTACCGCAAAAAGAGCATTTCGGGGATCTTATGTCATTCATTATGCAATGTCCTCCTCAGCTCTCTTGACCTCTGTTTTAGCTATTTTAGTCACATATATTTCAACAGAGGTAAGCTCATTGATACCAAGCACATCTCCTACATAATTTTTTATAGTCTCCTGCAGCTTGCTGGTAGAGGATGGAATATCTACATCCGATTTTAATATCACCTTGCTCTTTATCTGTAATCCCTTTTTGGTTACATAAACCTTTGGAACAAGATCTTTTATTTCCTTGATCTCCAGCCCTCGTCTTTTTACGAATCCTTCTATGGCGCTAAATGCAACCTTTACCTTCCCATTAGAATTCTCAAATGAAAACACCTTCTCTTTCCTCAGTCTGAAACACGAGACGCAAATTTGGATTATACTTAAAAGTACAAATAATGCCCCTGCGCAGCCAAGAGCCATCTTTATATCTCTTTCCGCAAATTCTTCAAACACTTTACAAACCCATTCAATAAAGAATTGCGGCGAAATATAAAACACAACAAGAAGCAAACCAACAACTAAAAGCGCAAGAGTTGAAAATGCCGCAATTAATCTAGTTCCTATTCCTTGCTCATTCATTTCTTCTCCTTTACTTTGTCCTGTTTGACAGGCTCTTTTTTCTCTTTAGGGAAATGAATACCTCCCACATTAATATTGACACTTGACACAGCAAGCCCGCTCATTTTCTCAACCTTTTTCTT
>JAGMBN010000017.1 GCA_023129655.1 bacterium
AATAAAATTTTTGGGGAAACTCCAACATTTCCTTGATTGCACGCTGGTTATGTATTCTAAAAAGAGCCAAATATTTAAAAATTTGACAAACTTCAGATCATGGTTTAAACTTAGGTTTAACGTTACATTGATAAATTACCGAAGGGAAGAAAGTGAAGGTTACGGTTAAAGATATTGCTCATAAGGCAGGGTAAAACCAAAACAATTGGGTTTATTGTTAATGACATTACAAATCCCTTTTATGCTCTTATGCTCAACAAAGCTGAAACAGTGGTCTTAAAGCATGGAATTCAGATGATTTTTGCTACAAGTAACTGGGATCCACGCAAAGAGCTTTCAGCGCTTGAGAATATGCTGCAGGCAAGAGCGGAAGAGACGGGCAGAAGGGTCTGGCAGGACCTGGCAGTTATGGGGATTGACAATCTTGAGGTCTCGGCTCTTTCCAGATTGTCCCTAACATCAATTCGTCAGCCATATGAAAGAATTGCCGAATTGGCAGCTGAAACTCTGATTAACAGTATTGAAAATAACAGGATGCCTGAGATAAGCAAGTCTTTTGAGCCGGAGTTGGTTATACGGAGAAGCACCTTAATCAATAACCCTGATTAGAGGAGGAATGATGGTCGGAACTCTCTGGCGTAGTTTGCGAAAATCTTTAGCTGCACGAGTATCAAGTTTAACCTTGAAATTAGTCAGGTAAATAAATGGAGGTAAAAATGTATTACGAAGAATTTATTCTAAAGCGTTATTCGGGAAATCCAATTATTAAACCCAAAGATTTTCCCGGCGCTCAGGCAATAATGAATCCAGGACAGACGATGTATGATGGAAAAACAATCCTGCTGGTTTCTGTGGTGCACCGATCAGGTTTATATCGTGGTAAAGAAGTAGGGTCTACTACTCATGTAGCAGAGAGCACAGATGGTATTCACTTCGAAATAAATCCAGATCCTTTTCTTCAAGGTATAGACACTCGTGTTACAAAGATTGAGGATACTTATTACATCGTAAATCCTGGTGGACCAGGAGGATGGGGTACTTATGGAGTACTTCATAAGACAAAGGATTTCAAAAAATGTGAATATATAGAAACAATTTCCCTCCCGGATAATAGGGTGCCCTCACTTTTCCCAGAAAAGATAAAGGGCAAGTATATGCGTGTAGATAGGCCATACCGTGTAAATACTCCTCTTTGGACTGGATTTGGAAATCTTTGGATATCTTCTTCTCCCGACCTTATCCACTGGGGATGTCATCGCCCTCTTTTAAAAGCAGGAGAAGGTAACTGCTGGGGAGGTATAAAGATAGGACCTACTCCGCCAATTAAAACAGAAGCAGGCTGGCTTATGATAACACATGGAGTAAGCGCAAGCACCTGCGGTCTCCGTTATCGTCTCGGAGCAATTCTCATGGATTTAGATGACCCAACTAAAATCATAGGTAAGACAAGAAGCTATATCTTAGCTCCATATGAACAATATGAACTATGTGGGCGTGTGCCTAATGTTGTCTTTACCTGTGGGGCAATACCTGATTATGACAAAGATCAGATACGAGTTTATTACGGTTGCGCTGATACATGTATTGGTTTAGCAACTGGTTCATTGAGCGAATTAGTTAATGCTTGTTTAAAGGAGCTATAGAAAATGAAAAAAATAAAAGCAATTATTTTTGATTGGGGAGGTGTGCTTATTGACAATCCAGCTCCAGATCTTATGGCTTATTGTGCGCAGACATTAAGGGTTTCAGTAGAAAAATTTGAAGAAACAGTATTTATTGATGATAGCGAAGAATATATAAATGGTGCTAAAGCTGTTGGGTTAAATGTGATTTTATTTAAGAGTTCAAAACAGGTGAGGAAGGAATTATCTATGTTTCTCAGTCTCTGTACTACATTTTCTCAGGCGCGGATATGCCAAGAAGCCTGAGTCCGTTTGCCAGCACAATTCTGGTAGATTTAACGATTAGAAGTCTCGCAGCTGTCAATTCTTTGTTTTCAGTAACAACACGATGTTTATTATAAAAGTTGTGAAATATTCCAGCAAGCTTCAGCAAATATCCTGCTATTCTATGAGGCGCGTAAGTTAGAGCGCTTACCTTGCATATGTCCCCAAACCCAGCTAAGATTTTTGCTAATTCAATCTCCTCCGGCTTATTTATAAGCTCCGTATTAGCTTTATCGATTTTCTCTATATTAATTTTAATCTCTTCAGCATGTTTCAATATATTACATATTCTCGCATGCGCATACTGAACATAATAAACAGGGTTTTTAGAAGACTCTTCCTTTGCTAAATTCAGGTCAAAGTCAAGCTGACTGTTCTGTGAACGCATAAGAAAGAAGAATCTGGCAGCATCCTTACCGACTTCCGATACTAAATCTCTCATTGTCTCAAACCTTCCGGCTCTTTTGGACATCTTGATTTTCTCTCCGCCACGCATAAGATTAACCTGCTGAACTATAAAAACATCCAGCCATTTCTCATCAATGCCCAATGCTTTCATAGCCATTTTCAATCTTGCTATATGCCCGTGATGGTCAGGCCCCATAAAATCAATGGCTTTATCAAATCCTCTTTCTAATTTATCAAGATGATACGCAATGTCTGCCATAAAATAAGTTGGCGCTCCAAGCTTTCTTATTAAAACTCTGTCCTCGTCATCACCAAACTTTGTTGATTGGAACCATAATGCTCCATCCTTTGGATACGTAAAACCGAGCTTTTTTAACTTTATCCAAGCATTATTAATTTTTTCCACATGAAGTGTTTTCTCGCTGAACCACACATCAAACTTAACTCCAAAATCCTCCACATCACGCTTTTGGTTGCCTAATATCCTGGAAAGATAAAAGCTTCTGCATCTATTCCACACATCATCAGCTATCTTATCTAGCAAACTCCTTCCATATATTTTATCCAGTTCTTTTGCCATATCCTTTACATAGTCCCCGTAATAGCCTTCATCTGGAAATGGGAAATCGGGATTATATATTTGCTTATACCTTGCAATAAGCGATTCAACAAACCTTGAAACCTGTTCCCCCGCATCGTTTATATAAAATTCTCTTTTCACGTCATATCCATTAAACGAGAGAATGTTGCACAAACTATCGCCAATAGACGCAGCTCTTGCGCTTACTACATTAAGCGGTCCTGTGGGATTAGAGCCTACAAATTCCACCAGAATCTTCTTGCCCTCTCCTGCATTATTTCTGCCATAATTCTCTCCTGCCAAAACAACTTCTCTAAAAACAGCTATCCAGAACTTCTTGCTAATGTAAAAATTTATAAATCCAGGTTTAACCAGCTCAACTTTATCTACCAACAAATCTTTTGACAAAGATTTGTTTATATTCCTGCATAATTTTTCGCCTATACTCATTGGCGGTTCTTTTAATCTATTTGTATGCATCATGGCTGCATTTGTTGAAAAATCACCAAATTTCTCATCCTTTGTTCTTTCCACTGAAATAAGTAGGTCTTTAATAGAATATATTTCTTTAATGCTTTTCTGAACTATTTTCGTTATGTTTTTTTTCGCTTTGTTAATCACTTCTTTTCCTCTTTTTCCAGAAACCAGTTTAATGTTTTAACTGACCTTGGATGAATTAGCACTTTTTTCTTTACTAAATATGGAATCTTCTTTCTTAGAATGAAGAGCATTGCTTTATTTATATCTTTCTCTGCTGCTTTTCTTGCATCTACCACTCCTTTATGTCCTCTGGCTAATTCAATAAAATCTGCTACATATATAATCTTTGCAATAGTAGACATCGCAGGAGCCGCTGTTGTATGATATCGTATTGCGCTCAGTATTTGAGGATCTGTTATTCCAAAAAGAACACTGGCGAGCTTTTTGCCAACAGGAGCATGAAGCAGAGACTCTGTCTTCAGTTCAAGCTTATCAACAGGAATCTTGTATTTTTGAACATTATACACCAGTTCATCATATGACATTGATTTTGCGCAATCATGAAGAAGAGCTGCAGTCCCGACTTTTTCCTCTGAAGTACCAAATCTTCTTGCTAAGTCCAGCGCAGTTTCACACGTTGAAAGAGAATGAGCGTATGTTTGGTTGCTAAGCATTCTTCTGAGCTTCTTCTTAAGATTGTCCATTTTGATTTTACATCCCCCTTAATCCCCCTTCAAAGGGGGATGTTCTCCAGTCATTTACAGTATTATATCATTTTGTTAGTATAAGACAATTAGATTTTATGATACAGCTCTGCAAATTCTTATTGACTATTGTACTATATATGGTACTGTGTTTGATACAATTAAAAGGGGATATAAATCATGCAAAGACTTGTTCTGGACAAAGATATTAAAGCCATGTCAGAGTTTCGCGCTCACACTGCGTCATGTATTCATCAGGTACAAAGATCTAAGAGACCTGTTGTCATCACCCACCATGGCAAGAGCGCTGCTGTGTTGATGGACGTTGCTGAATTCGAAGCCATGATTAAACGTTTGGAACTTCTTGAAGATATCCAAACAGGTGAATCTATGATCGATGCAGGTAAAGGCATTTCTCATGACAAAGCGCTGAAGATGATTTTGGGACGAATCCAGAAATGAGAATTCAATGGTCGCCGCTCGCCGTTGATAGAGTCGGTGAAATAGCCGACTACATTGCCCAAGACAATCCGGTTGCTGCAGATAGATGGGTTCGTTCAGTATTTGCACGAGTTAAGCAGGTCAAAGACTTTGCCAAAAGCGAACGACATGTTCCTGAAATTAAGCGAAAAGATATCAGAGAGCTGATTTATGGAAACTACCGCATTATTTATCGCATTGAAACAAGAGTAATTTCCATTCTCACTTTACGACATTTCAAACAAATTTTGCCGATTGAAGATATTGACAGTGCATAAAGATGAAGAAAAAATACATATACATAGGGCTTTACATCTTTCTTCAAAAAATTATTCCATCAGTGTAAATTTCTTAAAGTGACGGGAGTCTTGTCCGCCGGCAATACCGCGAGTCAATTGATACCAGTAGGTTTGGCCTGCTCCTTCATCATCGTCAAAGATGACAAAACTAAAGCCAAAGACAGTTCCTTGTGTAGGAGATACGCCCAGGTAAACAAAAGGTATTTTTACCTCATAAAAAGTTTTTTTATTCGCCTCATCTCTGGCTACAACAAATTTACTCCCTTGCCAGAGAGATTTATCTGAACCATGCCATTGATAAGAAAGATGTCCTTTTTTGGTTAAAGCGATACCTAAGTTATAATCATCAGGTCCATAGCCAGCCATCATCTTTCTCAAACAACCATCTACTAATGGGTCAAAGGCAAATTGAATGCAGTCTCCGTTCCAGATACTTGCGCCTCTCTTATTATTGAAGTGTTTATCGTCGGTTACCTCAGCGGCTAAATAAAAATTATGCTTATCCCAGCCAACATATACCTTAGCGCTTAAGTCTTTTGAACCATCCCAGTTGATCCATGGATCAGGAGGTATAATCTGCTCTCTCTTGTTCATCAGAATATACGGATGTTTCTTCCATTCGGAAAGATTACCATCTATTTTTATTGAAGAGACAACTTTTTTAACTTTCTCGAATTCCAGGGGAAATGAGGCAGCTGCTTTCTCATATTCTTTACCGCAATCTACCTCTGCTTTTATATCTTCTCTTCTGTTGACTATATCCTCCGGCAAAGGAAATTTTACGAAAATTCTTTCGCTCTTTGATAAATTTTTAACTGTTTTATATAACACTTTCTCCCCTATGGATATAGAAACTTCAGCAATTGAATCCTGATTAACCTGATTCTCCAGATACAGTATTCCCTCATTTATTTTCTGAGCACTGAAATATACCTTTACAGGAACAACGTGCAGTTTTGCGGAAGAAATAACATTGCAAAGATTCATAAAACTCCCTTCTCCTGTCATACTTAAATATACCGGGAATTCTCCTATTTTAAAGGTTATTTTTTTACCTTTAATCTCAGTTTTCACAGGATTACCCATAACATCAAAGAGAGAGATAGATTCAGGATCAGCTGAAATAGTGATTTTGCCTTCTCCTCTTATACACCAGACAGCGCCCTCCGCCTTATTGGGTTTTTTAAACACAACTGCTTTTATCTCTTTGCCTCCCAGATATATCTCTTTTGATTCAAGGACGTTCTCTACTACCCCTGCCACCACACTATAGGCAGGAACAGTAGACCGGGGGCATCCATCCATTGGCCAGAGACTGTAGTCACATCCGTCTTCCAATACACCACCTTGGTTAGCAACATACCAGTCACAGGAGTCAAGATTCTTCGTCATTCTGGCAAAAAGATACATTCTGCTTAGTCTCTTAACCATCTCATTGGCGTATTCACTATCAGGGGCTATATCCGGGTCATAAGCATAACCGATTTCTGAGATATAGATATGCTGATTACATCCATATTTCTTTCCCAGTTCTAAAGTCTGCCTGAAAGCATACGGCAAGAACTCTTCCGGCATGGCAGTTGGAGCTCTGCCAGGTCCAATAACACGAGGAGCGCAATAAGGGTCTAAAGGGAAAAGATTAAACTCTTTTCCGCACTTTTTGAATACTGCCTCAGAAAAGGTATAACGTTTGTTCGTATATCCGGCTGGTCTTATTGCCCCAATCTTTGCATTAGGAGTAACCTTCCTTATCTCTTCAGCCGCAATTGTAATCATCTCCGCATATCTGTCTATTACAGGTTCTGCGATACAGAAACTATTCTTAACTTCTTCCGGATATTTCTGCAGATAAAAAGGGTTGCGTCCCAGAGTTAAGTCATCCTCTGCGCCGATTTCATAGATATCAACAACGTCTTTATATCTGACAGCTAGCTGATGGATAAACTCTCGCCAGTCCCTAAGATGCTCTTTTGAAGGGAGAAATCCAGTTCCTGGAATTTTAATCTTTTTTGTTTTAGCATAAGCAACATCTTCAGGGTCCCATGCCCATTCCGGCACAGAGGGGAGGTGACTGAGATACATTTTCACCTTATATCCTTGCTTCTTCTTAGAAAAAGGTAGATTACTCCAATTATACACGCCTTTTGTTTTTTCTATATGCTTCCATTTCATTGCCACCCCAATTCGCCGCACCCCTATTCTTTTTAAGCCTGGAAAATCAAAATAGCCGCAGATCCCGCAGAAAGGCTCTATGCCTTTTTCAATCTTAACCGGCTCTCTGACAATAGCAAAAGTATGCAAATTCTCAGATATAAAAACTTTGTTCTTTTTAAGCTGAACACGGGTAACAAAAAATCCTAATTCCCCAGGTTTAAAGAAAATGGTCTTCTCAAACCTCCCTTCTTTATTCAGGTCCGGCGCTATCTGCATCTCTCCTTTTTCAACAGTATTCCCGTAGAAATCCGTGATCTGATAAGAAAGGCTTAAATCTTCAGTCTCTGCTTCTTTCCATGCTTTATACGCAGAAATATCCACCTTTATCTTCTCTTCAGGAAAGAAAACAAAGTTATTTTTTAAAGGGATATAGATCCCAATGCTTATCGGCTCTTTGTTCTTATAAGGGGTAAGCTTATCTCCTTCTTCTAACTGGCAGGCATCAATCCATGTAAAAAAAGAACCTCCTGCAGAGAGACGCAGCCTGCAATCTTTTGCTTTTGCCTTCATCGTTACAGAATAACGATTCCATTCCTTATGAATAATAATACCTTTACCAGCGTGTTTTCTGCGGCCGTTATTCTCTAAAACAAAGGAGACACGGAGATTGTCCTTTTCAGTCTTAGCATAAAAGGAATAGGTATATGTTTTACCTGGTTCTACAGGGATTAGTTTCAAACTAATCATCCCTTTAAATTTCAGGCTTTTCTTTCCATCCAGACCTTCTTTTAAGTCAATTTCATACCTTCTGCTGCCTTGCGCTCCTCCTGCCAGAGGACTTAGGCTTGTTTCAAAACTGCTGTCCCCGGTAATAAGATTATGACTTGCTTCAACTGGTTGAAGTCCACAGACTAACAATAACAAACCAACTATTCCAAAAATCGCTTTCTTATTCATTTTCTCCTCTTGTTTTTTAGTTTTTTCTATATTATATCACTGCCTTCCTCATAGTGTTCCTTAATTTCATCCTCGCTCAAAACCCGATTGTAAATTTTCACTTCATCAATAATGCCCTTGAATTTTCCCCTGCCTATATAAAATTCATCACTTCCTAGAGACGGGGAAAACTTTTCAATCTTGGAGCTATCTAACTTACCATTAACATAAATCCTCCAAAAACCATCTGAATTATCATATTGGACCGCTATGTGATAAAAGGTATCTTTATTCCAATCTCTTTTTTTGCTGTGTAATACACGATGTACACCATCATCACCACGCATTTCAAAGTACAAACTCTCACCAGGTCTTGCCCCATATATACAATAAGGTCTTGCCAGCTTCGGAGCGCATTTCTGTATATGGGTAACACGCCAAACGGCGCATGGGGTGCTGCCCGGATAGAGAGTCCAGTCCCCGGGCTTATACCAGTATTCAACAGTAAATGTTTCTAATGCCAGCGCCAGACACGTACCATGCTTGCAAAACACATAATCCTTATCGTCAAACTCCAATGCTGAACCGGATATCCCCTTTACCCATGTTGCGCTACCAAGTATCCATCCGGTATTTTTATTCCCTGAACTGTCATTTGCTGCACATCCTTTTCCTTCATCAAAATTCCAGTAACCTACTAAATCTGCTGCCTGACTATAACCTGCTAGAAGTAATATTAACCCTAATAAAAATATACTCTTTTTCATAAACATAGTTTTCTCCTTTCGGATGCTTTTATTGCACCGCTACAATTTGCCCCAATACTTCCTTCATTTTTAGATATGTTATTTTTATTTGTTACTATTTTATCCCCCCCCCTCCTCGAAAATGTCAAGCCATTGTCGCCTATCGGTTTAGTGCGGTTTTCTTTTTCTATTTTGGATTGACGGTAATATTGTAGCAAAATATTCCTCAGTTTGCTAATATAATTGAGATGAAGAAAAAATACATATATATAGGTATCTGCATCTTTCTTCTTGCGTTTATTTCAAGCGCGCTCACTGTTTTTGATTACGGCATAACATGGGATGAACCAATCTATATTTCCTACATTCTTCATCAGGTTGATTGGCTGGATTCTCCGCATCCTTTTTCAAAAACCACAATAGAAAAATTCTGGCGGTTTGAACCGCATCCGCCACTTGTAAAATATATTATGAGTGG
Organism: bacterium; assembly: GCA_023129655.1. Lineage (GTDB taxonomy): Bacteria > JAHJDO01 > JAHJDO01 > JAHJDO01 > JAHJDO01 > JAHJDO01. The sequence continues at coordinate 9,212 of JAGMBN010000017.1, forward strand.
AGGTCTATTACTGCTGTACAAGTTTATTGGCATTCTATACGCATCCAGAATAGCTATGTGTCTGCTATTCTCTTTTCTTATAGTCTCTGTTTATTTCTTTAGTCTGAAATACTACAATATTCACGCTGCTATTTTTTCTTCTTTATCATTATTCTTAATGCCTCGTGTTTTTGCGCATGGACATTTCGCAGCATATGACATTCCTGTCGCATTAGTCTGGTTTGTCGTGTGCTGGGCATTTATTAAAGGAACCAGCTCCCTAAAATGGAGTATATTTACCGGGATAATATGCGGACTTGCTTTATTAACAAAGGAGAACGCAGTATTTTTAATAATCCCTCTTTTATTGTGGGGGCAAATATATAGGAGAAAATTTTATGCGAGGAATATCTGCTTTATGCTTCCTCTTTCTCTTATAGTACTCATAGCGCTTTGGCCAAGACTATGGTATGACCCTTTTTCTAATCTTATTAAGTTTTTCCTCTATCATGTAAAACATAATCCCATTAATGTTTTTTATCTTGGGAAAACATACGGCGCGCAAATTGCTCCCTGGCACTATCCATTTCTTCTTTTGGCAACAACTGTCCCACCTGCAACGCTCCTATTATCAATCTATGGAATCTGCACATATATCAAAAAACGCCTTAAAGATGAAATTTCGGGAATGGTCATTATAAACATTTTATTCTTATTAATACTGATGTCATTGCCAATAGCTCAAAAATATGACGGCATCAGACTTTTTATGCCTGTATTCCCTTTTTTAGCTGTGCTTGCAGGCATAGGATTCTCTGAACTATATAAAAGAGTCAGCATTGTTAAAAAGTATAAATTTCTGCCAAATACACTTTATTTATTATTGCTTCCAGCGCTAATAACTCTAGTACGAATACATCCATATCAAACGTCCTATTACAACATGTTTATTGGTGGGATCAGAGGAGCTCATAAACTGGGAATGGAAACTACTTACTGGGGAGACTGTATCACGAAAAAAACATTGAAATTCATAAACGACAATACTTCGCGAAATGGATGTGTGATATTCTTCCCAGTTGGCAGCTTTGTGCCAGGCTTCTATAAAAAAACAGGTTTCTTGAGAAAAGACATAAAAATAACTGATATCAATGACGAGAATTTTGATTATCTGATTCTTTTATCAAGACAGGGAATGTTTACAGACAAAGTATGGAAGATATACAAACATGCGCAGTCCATATATGAGGTGTCTTACCAAGAAGTACATTTCTTAAAGATATACAAAAGAGATGTTCTTCTGCCCAAATCTCTTCTACTGAAAAGTCACCATAAGAGATAGCCTTAAATCAATGTTGGATTTTGGGTTGGTTTTATTGATTTAATTGCAGTACTTTGTTAAAGTAGCAGCACTTTGGTAAAAATTAAGCAGCACGAGCAATGCGCTGTTTGAAGTGATTGAATATGAATACAATATTGAGTGATTTCCCAAAGTTATATTGCCCTTTTATACGGCAGACATTTAAAATTAATAATGAACAGTATAAAAAATTCCGAGCGCAGTTTAATTTAAGGTCGCCGGAAGTTTATTTGGTGGTGGATAAAATAAATCCCGGTTATGAATGGGTGTTTGATGATGATACGATTGCCGTGGAAAAGCTTAATGGAACGAATATAAAAATCAAGACTGAAAACAGCCGATTAACTGCCGTGCAGAATAGAAAAAATATTATTGATCCTTTACAGATAATAGGAGGGAAAGGGTTCATTATGGAAGGATTATTCAGAGCTATAGATAAGGGGTATATAAAAGAAAACGGCGAGCAGTCCGGAGAACTAATCGGTCCGAAACTGCAGGCTAATCCTTATAAACTTGATTTTCATCTTTGGTATCCTTTTGATAGAGCTATCGCGAGTCTAAGATACAAATCTTTTCATGAGCATGAACGCACTTTTGATAATTGGAGTTTATGGTTTAAGGATTGGCTGTTCTCCAGATTTTATATTAAAAAAACAGCTAAATCAGATAAAGATGACAAAATTTTTGCCGAAGGGGTGGTTCTCTATAATTTGAAACGAAAATCCCAGGGCAAGGTATGGATGGCTAAATTACGCAGGGATATGTTTAACTGGTATTATAATGGAATAGAGATTCTTGATTATAAAAAAGACGGTCGTGATGTTGTGGAAGATCAGGAGAAATTTGATTGAGGAAATAAAAAAACTTGGGAGAAATACATTATGCAAGAACTTGTTTTAGTAACAGGCGGCGCTGGCTTTATTGGCTCATATATTGTTGATGAATTGGTGAGAAGAGGCTATAGAGTTAGAGTGCTGGACAATCTTGATCCTCAGGTGCATGGAGATAATGCAAACGTTCCGGAATACCTTAATGAAGGAGCAGAATTTATAAATGGGGATGTCAGAAATCCGGATGATGTTAGAAAAGCAATAGATGGAGTTGAGATAATTTTTCATGAGGCTGCTGTTGTTGGTGTTGGCCAGTCAATGTATGAGATCAAAAAATATATGGATGTTAATACACTCGGCACTGCTAATTTACTTGAACAGATAATAAAATGTAAAGGCAAAATCAAAAAACTCATCGTAGCATCTTCAATGTCAATATACGGAGAAGGTGGGTATGAATGCTCTAAATGCGGCAGAATATCACCAAAATTGCGACCTACTTCTCAGTTAGAAAAAAGGCAGTGGGAGATGGAATGTCATATCTGTGGGGAACATGCTAAACCAATTCCTACTAATGAAGAAAAGCCATTAAATTCTACATCCATTTACGCAATATCAAAAAAGGACCAAGAAGAGATGTGTCTATGCATTGGAAGAGCGTATAACATTCCGACAGTTGCGCTGAGATATTTCAATACATATGGACCAAGACAGGCTTTGTCCAATCCATATACAGGAGTTGCTGCTATTTTTTCATCCAGGCTTCTTAATGATCATACTCCAATAATATATGAAGATGGTCTTCAGAGCAGGGATTTTGTGCACGTTAAAGATATTGTGCAGGCAAATATGCTTGCAATGGAATCTGGCAATGCCAATTATGAAATGTTTAATGTGGGAACAGGAAGAAGACTATCTATTCTGGATATAGCGAATGCGCTTATAAGCAGGCTAAATTTTAGCAAGCTAAATTTTAAAGGAAAGTCTGAAATCACTTATCAGTTCAGAGAAGGGGATATTCGGCATTGCTATGCTGATATTTCGAAAATAAAAGAAAAGCTGAAGTACTCTTCGAAGCATAAGTTTGAGGACGGAATTGAGGAGCTTGTTCACTGGGTAAAAGAACAGCATGCAGAGGATAGAGTTGAACAGGCAAGAAAGGAGCTTGAAAACAGATGCCTGACAAAATAAATGCATTAATTACCGGCGGCGCTGGGTTTATTGGTTCGCATCTGTCTGAAAAATTACTCAGTATCGGGCATGAAGTTTATGTAATAGATGATCTTTCAACAGGCAGTATTGATAATATAAAACACCTTCGTGTCAATCCAAAATTCCATCTTAATATTGACACAATTACAAATGAGCCATTGCTTAGTTCAGTAGTGGATAAAGTAGATATAATCTATCATCTGGCAGCTGCGGTTGGGGTGCAACTGGTTGTAAAAAATCCTGTTAAAACAATTGAAACCAATGTGCATGGGGCAGAAGTTGTCCTGGCAGCTGCAGCAAAAGAGAACAAAAAAGTATTAATTGCATCCACTTCAGAAGTGTATGGAAAGAGTAAAAATATACCATATAAAGAGGACGATAACTTATTAATTGGTCCTCCAACGTTTGGAAGATGGTCTTATGCGTGTTCAAAGGCGCTGGATGAATTTTTGGCAATGGCATATTGGAAAGAAAAGAAATTACCTGTTGTAATCACCAGATTTTTCAATACGATTGGTCCAAAGCAAACAGGGCAATACGGAATGGTTGTTCCAACATTTATAAAACAGGCTTTATCCGAAAAGCCGATAACTGTATATGGAGATGGGAAGCAGACACGTTGTTTTACATATGTTGGAGATGTAGTTAATGCGATAATTGCTTTAATGGAAAAGGATAAAGCGATTGGCCAGATATTCAATATTGGAAATACGGAAGAGATAAGCATAGAAAATCTGGCAAAGAAAATAAAACAGTTAACAAATAGTTCTTCGGAAATAATTCATATTCCCTACGATCAAGCCTATGAGCAGGGTTTTGAAGATATGCGCAGAAGAATACCGGATATATCCAAATTATCCCGAATACTTTCGGGAATAGGTGACTTTCCAAAACATGGGTTGGATGAAACGTTGAAGTTAATAATAAGGAATTTTAAGCTATGAAAGGAATAATTTTATCAGGAGGCACAGGCACAAGGCTTTATCCTTTGACAAAGGTTATTAATAAACATCTCTTGCCTGTTGGGAAAAAACCTATTATTTATTATGCAATTGAGCAACTGGTTAATGCCAATATTACCGAAATCTTAATAGTTACAGGTGTTGATCACATGGGAGATATGGTTAATACGCTTGGCAGTGGGAAAGAGTTCGGATGTGAATTTACCTATAAAGTTCAGGATGAAGCAGGCGGCATTGCGCAAGCGGTGGGGCTTGGAGAAAAATTTTCGGAAGATGATAAAATTATTGCAATATTGGGGGATAATCTGTTTGGAGATGACTTGAGTATTTACATTGACGAATACAGAAAACAGGAAGCAGGTGCGAAGGTTTTGCTAAAAAAGGTAGAAAATCCCAGACGATTTGGCGTAGCGGAGATTATTGATAATAAGATTAAAGGAATTAAGGAAAAACCAAAAACGCCTAAAAGCAAGTATGTGGTAACAGGCGTGTATATGTACGACAGAAAAGCGTTTGAGATGATCAAGGAATTGAAGCCCTCTGCAAGGGGAGAGCTTGAGATCACGGACGTAAATAACAAATACATAGAACAGGGAGATATGACATATCATATTCTAAAAGGATGGTGGATAGACGCCGGTACATTTGAATCGCTAAAAAGGGCTAATGAGCTAATTGAAGGTGGAAATATGGAGGATGAGAAGTAATGAAGAAGGGAAATATACAACCTTCTTCTTTCGCCGGTTTAATTAAAGAAATCCGTAGATTGATTACAGCGGCTCGAAATGCTGTAATTAGCAATATAAATATTGCTCAGGTTATTACTAATTTTGAAATTGGTCGCAGAATTGTAGAGCACGAACAGCAGGGTAATAATAGGGCAGAATATGGAAAAGCTCTCTTAAAAGACTTATCAAGTCGTCTTACAGAAGAATTTGGCCGAGGATTTTCACGTTCAAATTTGGAATATATGCGTAAGTTTTATATGATTTATCGTAATCGATTGCCAGAAAAATGCCAGATGGCATCTGGCATTTCCAAAGAAATTCAGACCTCCGGAATTTCCCAGATGGCATCTGGGAAATCTATTAAACAGGCATTTAGTCTCAGCTGGTCGCAGTATGTTTTTCTTACCGGGGTAAAAGATGAAGATACGCGAAGTTTTTATGAAATAGAAGCGGCAGATAATAATTGGACATTGCCCGAACTCATCCGACAGTTTAACTCGGGATTATATGAGCGGCTGGCGCTTAGCCGTGACAAGAAAGGAGTCAAAAAACTGGCAAAAGAAGGGCAAGTTATTTCCAAGCAGGAAGATTTATTGAAAGAACCCTATGTTTTGGAATTTCTTGGGCTTGATGAAAAGGCAAAATACTCAGAATCAGATTTAGGACAGATGCAAATGTATGTAAATTATTTTGACAGGCATGTGAAGACAGAAAAAGAAAGTTCAACCATTGGTATTGTTCTTTGTCAAAAAAATCGCGAAGCTTTAGTTAAAATTACGCTCCCAAAAAATGCCAACATCCATGCCAAAGAATACCGTCTATACCTGCCTTCAAAAGAAGAATTAAAACAAAAACTACTTGTCTGGACAAAGGAGATAGATAAAAATAGCAGCTGAACAAAAATTAATTGAGAAAAGGAATCGTTAGAGTTGAAGATATTATTAACAGGTTCAAATGGCATGCTTGCAAAGGAATTTATTTCTGAGTGCCGGAACAGAAAGGATTGCGCAATTATTGCCCCTGATGAAAGAGAATGCGACATAACAGATATTGCTTCTGTTAGAAATGTTGTGAAGAAAATACATCCTGATACTATAATAAATTGCGCAGCGTTTACTGACGTTGATGCGTGTGAGAAGAACCAGGAAAAAGCCTTTAGTGTTAATGGCGAAGGAGTAAAAAATCTTTCGCAGGTCTGCGAAGAAAAGGACATACTGCTTGCGCACTTCTCTACGGATTTTATATTTGACGGCAGGAAGAAGTCTGCATACACAGAAGAAGATAATCCGAATCCGCTGGGCATATATGGCGAATCTAAGCTTTTGGGAGAACAGTACCTGTTAAGTTCACATGCCAGATTCTTTTTGATAAGAACTTCGTGGATGTATGGAAATGGTGGGAATAACTTTGTGGAAGCTGTTATAAACAATGCGGATAATCACCCTGAGGTCAGTGTTGTTGATGACCAAATTGGAAATCCTACATGGACAAGGGATATTGTTGATATAACCTTGAGATTACTTGAAACAGAACGGTATGGAATATATAACTATTCCAATGAAGGGGAGTGCAGTTGGTATGAGTTTGCTTGCGAGATTATAAGGATTCTTCAGAATTCAGAAAACAAGTTTCATTCCGCAAAAATAGTACCGGCTAAAAGCGTTCAACTAAAAAGAGATGCAGAAAGACCCACATATTCTGCGTTAAACAAGAGTAAAATTAAGGCTATAATCGGCATTGAAATTCCACATTGGAGAGAAAGTTTAAAGAAATTCTTAATAGGAGGGAACGAATTATGATCAATGGTGTTAAAATAAAAAAGCTGAAGGCAATTCCTGATGAACGCGGACATATTATGGAGATATTTCGTGAGGATGATGAAATCTTTGAAAAATTTGGTCAGGTCTACATAACTACTGCGTATCCTGGGGTTGTCAAAGCATGGCATTATCATAAGAAACAGACGGATAATTTTGCATGTGTCAGAGGAATGATGAAGGTTGTTCTCCATGACAGCAGAACGGATTCTTCCACAAAGGGAGAGATCAATGAATTTTTTATAGGAAAGCATAATAATTTGCTTATACAAATTCCCAAGATGGTAACGCATGGTTT
>JAGMBN010000170.1 GCA_023129655.1 bacterium
CTCGTCTTTTAAGATTGCCACGTCGCTTACGCTCCTCGCAATGACATTTTTATATTCTTTTGTGTCGACTTGTCGGCATGAATGTTTCATTTGGGCTTTGTCATTTGTCATTATCATGTTTAGCCTATATTCTCAAGGCTCTATTGTCAAGAGGGATTGATGGAAAATTGATTTGCCTTGAAATTCAACCTAACTATTTGGTATATTAAAACATAATTAATGGAGGGAATCGATATGATAAAGTTTTTTGGCAAAAAAACAGGTTTTACGCTTATTGAGATGCTTGTTGTAATTGCAATAATAGCAATGCTTGCAGGCATGCTGCTTCCGGCTTTATCAAAAGCGCGGATAAGGGCAAGGGTTGCAAAGGCTAAGGCTGAAATGCTGAATATCAGAGTTTCTATAGAGCAATACTATGCAGATTATTCCACCTATCCGACAAATGATGTGAACCTTAATTATGGTACTGGCACAGCTGCAGAAGAAAAATATGGGGCACTTTATAAACTAAGGAAAGATTCTAAGTCGTACACGTCCAGTATTCCAATGGACCCATTTGATAATTCAAAACCATATATGTACTTTTCTAATGAGGACGACTGGGATGGTACATCTGACACAGCTACTGCATGGGTCTTGTTTAGCAAAGGTCCTGATAAGAACAATACTTTTTTAGGTGGAGATGGAACTGGAATGCATATAACTGACGATGAGTCCGATGGTGCCTATGACAGCTGCATTCAAGGAACTGGATTTCAAAACGAATACTCTGCAGGAAATCCTACAAATGCAGGGAATATATATTTAAGTGGACCGTAAAAAATATCAGTAGGGGAGAATTAGCATGCTCTGTCAGATTTGCAATGAACAGCAGGCAACAGTTCATTATACGGAGATTATCAATAATAAAGCAGTGGAGCTGCATTTGTGTGAGGATTGCGCAAGGAAGAAAGAGATAATAGATCAATTTGGAAATTTTTCCATGGCGGATTTGGTTAAAGGGCTTGCAGGTTTTGTAGGGACAAAAAGCGGAGAGAAAAATCTAAAATGTGATAATTGCGGTCTTCTCTTTTCGGATTTCCGGGAGACGGGACGTTTTGGCTGCAGCAGATGCTATAAAGCATTTCAAGTTGGACTGGAACCACTGATAAAGAGGATTCATGGAAGCGCAAAACATGTTGGCAGTGTTGTGCCGGCTAAGCATGCTAAAGAAGCTCAGACTTTATCAAAGATTGAAAAGCTGAAGATAGAGATGGAAAGGGCTGTTCAGCAGGAAGCGTTTGAGAAGGCGGCGGAGATCAGGGATCAGATAAGAAAACTGGAAAAGAGGATTAAGAAATAATGTCTGTTACTAAATTAGTTGGACAGATTGCAGGCTGGCTGGAAAAAGAAGGTCCTTTATCGGATATAGTTGTGAGCAGCAGAGTAAGGCTTGCAAGAAATTATGATATGATACCTTTTCCTCATCGCGCCAACAGGGAGCAGCTCAAAGAAGTAATATCAAAGACAGAGAAAGCTGTAAGGAATAGTAAGTATTTAAAGAATACCTCAATTATAGATATGGCGAATTTAACGGATATAGATATCCAGTTTCTGGTTGAAAAGCACCTTATAAGCCATGAATTCGGCAAGTCAGTATCAGAACAGATATTGATAGTAAGCGATAAAGAGATAATTAGTATAATGGTTAATGAAGAAGACC
>JAGMBN010000171.1 GCA_023129655.1 bacterium
CCTTCTTTCCTTTTTTTGAAAAAGCGACTGCTATATTAGTAGCGACAAAAGTTTTGCCTGTTCCGCCCTTGCCGCTTGATATTGCTATATTCATAATTTAGACATGTTCCTTTCCAAACCATCCATCATAAAATCTCCTCAAGTGCTCATAAAATTCCTTATCTGCTGTCCCTTTTTCTACATCCTCTTCTTTAAAAGAATATTCATACCCTGCGCAATAGCTCATCAGAATATCATTGGCATGAGTTATCTTTTTAAACATCTCCTCGCACCCTTTCTTCTCCTCATCCTTGCATTTATCAGGATGGTATTTAAAAGCAAGTTTTCTGTACGCATTCTTTATTTCTTTCAAAGTTGCTGTTTCTTCTATGCCTAACAACTTCCGTGCTTCATCAATTTCTTTAAAATCTGCCATTTTCTTTTTTCCTATCTTCTCAAGAGAGGGTCAGGGTGAGTTTAATCTTCTTTATTATTCTTTCCATAACCCTATTAGTTTCTGTATCCTTTGTAGAATTGATAAACGGCTTGCCTGAATCTCCTGATACTACTATTCCCGGCTCTATAGGAATTCTTCCCAGAAATGGTACTTTTAACTCTTTTGCAGACTTTTCTCCTCCGCCTGATTTAAATAAATCTGTTCTTTCTCTGCAATGTGGGCAAACAAAACCGCTCATATTCTCAATTATTCCAATAACCTTCATCTTTAATGCCTGCGCAAATAAGACAGTTTTACGGGAATCCAAAATTGCTACATCCTGCGGTGTAGTAACAATTACAGCGCCGCTTATATCAGGTATAAGCTGACAAACACTTAAAGGTTCGTCCCCTGTTCCAGGCGGAGAATCTATTATAAGATAATCAAGTTCACCCCAGTTTACATCACTCAGAAATTGTTTAATTGTGATCATCTTTAGCGGTCCACGCCAAATAATAGGCTTATCAGGACTGTCAATCATAAATGCCATACTTACCGCTTTAAGATTGGGTAAAACTTCTATGGGTTCTATTTCTCCTGATTGAGAACCAACTAATTTTGATTTCTCAACACCCAGCATCTTAGCGATGTTCGGGCCATGAATATCCACATCTAATATTCCAACCTTATGCCCATTCATTGCTAAGCCATAAGCAAGGTTAACAGCTACTGTAGTTTTCCCAACTCCGCCTTTTCCACTAATAACAATTAACTTGTGCTTTATCCTGTTCATATTGTCATTTAATCTCTTTTCCTGCTGTATTTCCTGAGTTGTTTTTTCTCTCATGGCTATATACTCTCTATATTTTCTTCAGAACTATATCACCCAGATTAAAACCGGTATGGGTTGCAATTACCGGACATTTTACTTTGAATAGAAAAAATATTGGACTGTTCTCATCTGCCAATGTCTCAAAATTCCCCTGTCCCTTACTAATAATCAGTTCCGCATTTTTATAAAGTTCAAGAAATTCCTTTGAACAGAGATCCAGAATAGTACCCGGAGCATCGCATCCGCTTGATATGACATCTACTATTTTATCTAAGCCGCAGCTTACAGCATCCTCCATCAAAGCATCATTAATAACAGGCTTATCTCTTACTACGTATGTAATCTTTATATTTGGAAAGATGCTGCTCAATTCTTCAATTAGAAGTTTATCAAAAACAATCTCTCCTGT
>JAGMBN010000172.1 GCA_023129655.1 bacterium
GGCAAATCAGAGGTATATAAATATCTGCTGATTATACTCTCATTTATCTCTTTCGTTATAATACCTTTTTCAACATCATTTACAATGTTTTTTACTGCATTCGTAATCTCTTGTCTGCTGCCATAATTGATAGCCAAGGTGAATGTTAAGCCTTTATTTGCAGATGTCTTTTTCAGCGCATTATCCAAAATTTTCTGAAGATCATCTGACAAATCTCCTATATTTCCAATTACATTAAGCCTTACATCATTCTTGTTAAAGGTTGATATTTCTTTTTTGAGATATATCTTAAATAAAGACATAATTGTACTAACTTCATCTTTGGGACGTTTCCAGTTTTCAGTGGAAAATGCATACATGGTCAGAAATTTTATACCAATGTTTGAGGAAGTTTCTACAATGCGCCTAACAGTTTTTACACCCACCAGGTGTCCTGCAGATCTTGGCAATCCGCGCTTCTTTGCCCATCTGCCATTCCCGTCCATTATAATAGCAATATGCTGCGGAATCTTCTTATGGTCTAATTCTGGCAACAAATCATTTGACACCATCTATGCAAAAATCTCCAGTTTCCCCTACTTTGTGCCTTTTCTATACTATCTTTATTCATCCTTAGCTATTGCTTCTACAGGGCATACTTCCGCGCATTTACCGCACTCTGTGCATTTCTCAGCAATAATACTGTATTTGTCATCATTCTCTTTAATAGCTTCTGCTTCACACTCATCAACACATGTACCGCAGCCAACACATTCATCTGAAATTTTATAAGCCATATTCTAGTTCTCCTTTGTTTTTTACCGTATAGTTTAACAGTTCTTTTATCATTTTATTCCCAAAATTACAAATTCTGTTTGGATTTTCCTACTTGACTGGAGAATCCAAACAGAACGATAAACATGGATTCCTGCGCAGAATAGCGGTCAGGTGCAGTGCCTTGTTCGGTCACTCTTTATATTGCTTACCTGAGATCAAGCGCCGCCTGAATCATCGCAAAGTAGTTTCTGTCCGGCACGTATTCCGGGACACTATTGCCTGTTCCTAAAGCATAGGCTCCGTGAGACTCCGCTCTCTCGAACAATTTTTTAGACCTCATATAGATTTTTTCAGGAGTTGAGCGACAGAGGAAATCGAGATCGATACCGCCCAGAATGGCAATGCGGTCGTGATACTGATCATAAGCACTCTCAACAGTCTGAATCGTGTCTTCATACGAGTGCTTGCCGTCATAACCCATGTCGTCAATAACGTCATCCATCACAGAGGTCAGGCATCCGCATGAGTGAAGAATTACCGGTTTACCATTCGCATGTGCCACAGACACAATCTGCTTGTGCCATGGAAACACAAACTTACGCATATCATCAGGACTTAACATAGTCTGCGTCTTAAAACCCCAATCATCATTGGACATAAGCACACCCACTGTATTATAAATTGCGCTAAGTTCATAATAACGTACTAATCGTGAACCAACTGCTTCAAATATATCTTCTGCCAGTTTGGGATCGTCAGCAATTATATAACATATCGTTTCATACCCAACCAATTGCATAACATTTTCAAGCACACCGCAAGGACCGTACACCATG
>JAGMBN010000173.1 GCA_023129655.1 bacterium
TTAACAAAAGACGATATAAGAGCTGTTATTTCTTCTTTAGTCATAATTATCTATTTTGCCTTACATTGCATTCATCATTATACAAAGATTGTAAACAACTTCAATATTGTTGTCTTTGCAAAATTTTATAGCGGTTTGGCTTTCAGCACCGGGCTGAATCCATACTCTGCTTATGCCCTTCTCCTTACATTCTCTTACTATCTTTTCCGTTATTTGCGGCGGTGTCACTATGTCAACAACATCAACAGACTCAGGAATCTCTTTTACGCTTGGATAACATGTTAAACCGTCAACCTCTGCCAGACGAGGATTTACAGGATAAACTTCGTATCCCTTTTCTTTCAAAGTTTTTAAAATACGATAGGCATATTTGGACTCATTCCTAAAAGACCCTGCAACTGCAAAACGCTTTTGCTTTAAAAAATCTTTGACTAAATCCTGCACCTTTATTTTTGCCCCATGCCGAATTTTGAATTTACACTTGGTCCCTGAGTTGATTTAAGCTCACCTTTGTTGTACTTCTCTATTGTTTCTTTGATGCTGCCTGACACGCCTGTTATTACCTCTACTCCTGCTGCCTGTAACCCTTGAAAAGCGTTTGGACCAACATTGCCTGTTAAAACTGTCTTTACCTGTTTTTCTGCCATAAATTGAGCTGACTGAATTCCAACTCCACCCATACCAGCTAAATTCGGATTCTGGACTGCTTCAAACTCTGAAGTTTCTGTATCTGCAATAATAAAATACTGACATCTTCCAAACCTTGGGTCAACCTGCGAGTCCAAATTATCTCCCTGTGAAGTTATACAAATTTTCATAATCTCATCTCCTTTTGTTATTTCTCTAACTCATCCCCTGCCCCTTCTCTTCAAAGAGAAGGGAGAACATCTTCCCTCTCTTCCCAAGAGAGGGTCAGGGTGAGTTAATTCAATTATTAGGTGTGATCACATTCTTCTTTATCAATACCATAGCTCTTGCCAACGCCGGGACTGCACAAGCTTTCTCCTCCTTCAAGTTCGCCTTTGATCAGTTTTTCAATAATATCATCTATTTTCCCCTGTACCCCTACAATTGGCTTAATACCGAATTCATCAAAAAAACCAACAGCTCGCATTCCCATACCACCGGCTATAATACACTCAACTCCTTTCTCATGAAGAAACTGCGGTATAGCGCCAGGCATATGACCCGGATTGTCAACAATCTCTCTCTTAATTGTTTTCCCATCTTCAATGTCTACAATTGTGTAGGATGGACATCTTCCAAAATGAGCTGAAACAGAATCTCCATCTGTTGAAATCGCTGTACGCATCTTAATCACCCCCTTTTTATTTTTAATTGTTTAATTGCAATCTCCGCCGCATTTACCAGCTGATAAGCGATTGGAGACGCTGTAAGAGCCGGATGAGTTCCCAGTTGAAACGTGGCTATATCATTAGCAGTCATTCGTTGATGCACGAATGCGCTGATAGCATTGATAAGTTCTCCGCCGCTCTTAGCGCCGCATATTTGCCCACCTAAAATAACTTGCGTGCCCGCTTCAAAAACCAGTTTTACCTTCAAATTCTCCGC
>JAGMBN010000174.1 GCA_023129655.1 bacterium
AGAAAAGAGAAATCAGTTATTGAATTAGCAGCTATTGGTACATTTCTTCACAACATCTATAGTGGGATAGAGAATATTTTAAAGCAAATTCTGCATGCAAAAGATGTTAAGATTCCTAAAACTGATACATGGCATAAAGACATTTTAAATCTTTCAGTATCCAGAAAGATTATTTCAGAGAAACTATCTGATGAGCTTTATGAGTACCTAACTTTTAGGCATTTTTTCATTCATGCATATGGATTTATGCTTGAAGAATCTCAGCTAAAGGATTTAGCTAACAACATTCCAGCAATTTGGTCACAATTTACGTTAGAAATAAAAAAGATTAATGAATAGTAACAAAAAAACAGGAGGTTAGGAAATGGTAAAGATGTATTATGATCAGGATGCGGATTTGGGACTGTTAAAGAAGAAAATTGTAGCCATTATTGGTTACGGCAGTCAGGGACATGCTCAGGCGCAGAATCTCAGAGACAGCGGAGTAAACGTTATTGTTAGTGATCTTAAAGGCAGTCCAAACTGGAAAATGGCTGTTAAGGCAGGATTTGAACCTGTAAGCGCACAGGAAGCTGCTAAGAAAGCGGATATTATTCAGATTCTAACTCCGGATGAAGTGCAGGCGAAGGTATACAAAAACGATATAGCTCCATATTTGAAGGATGGCAAAGCGCTTGTTTTCTCACATGGATTTAATATCCATTTTGGACAAATAGTTCCTCCAAGCAACATAGATGTTTTTATGGTAGCGCCAAAGGGTCCTGGCCATTTGGTTAGAAGAATGTATGAAGATGACGGCGGAGTACCATGCTTGATAGCGATTTTTCAGGAATACACAGGCAAGGCTAAGGATCTTGGGCTTGCATATGCTAAGGGAATTGGCGGCACAAAAGCAGGTGTAATAGAAACAACTTTCGCAGAAGAAACAGAAACTGATCTTTTTGGTGAGCAGGTAGTTCTGTGCGGTGGATTGACCGCTTTAATAAAGGCAGGGTTTGAAGTATTAGTTGAAGCAGGCTATCAGCCGGAAATGGCTTACTTTGAATGTCTGCATGAAGTGAAGTTGATAACAGATCTGCTGCATGAAGGCGGTATCGGATGGATGAGACATTCAATTAGCAATACAGCTGAATATGGCGATCTCTCCAGAGGGCCAAGAATAGTAACCAAAGAGACAAAGGCTGAAATGAAGAAAATATTAAAGGAGGTTCAGTCAGGAGAATTTGCTAAGGAGTGGATTCTGGAGAATCAGGCTAATAGGCCTGTGTTTAACGCATTGGCTAAAAAGGATGAGAAACATCTGATTGAAGTAGTAGGCAAGAAACTGCGAGGTATGATGCCTTGGCTTGCTAAGGGGAAGTAAAAGGAACTCATGAGAAATAGAATTATAATATTTGACACTACTTTGCGGGATGGGGAACAGGCAGCCGGCACTCGCCTTGGCCCGCAGGAAAAACTTAAGATAGCTAAACAACTGGAGCGTTTGGGTGTGGATGTAATGGAAGTTGGTTTTCCTGCTTCTTCTCCTGGCGATTTCGAAGCTGTTCGTCTTATTAGCAAAG
>JAGMBN010000175.1 GCA_023129655.1 bacterium
GGCATCAAAGTATATTTCAGTTGCTCCTGAGTCAGCGCGTACAGAAAATAAGACTGATCCTTCTTAGCATCAATCCCTTTTTCAAGAACATATCTATCCTTTGCCCTTACTATCCTTGCATAGTGACCTGTAGCCATAAAATCCGCGCTTAATTCCTTTGCTTTTTTAGCTAAAGCGTCAAACTTTATATATTTATTGCATCTAATACAAGGGTTGGGTGTTCTTCCTTCCTTGTACTCCTCGCAGAAGTTGGAAATTACCATATCTTGAAAAACATCTCTGAGGTCTAACACATGGTGTGGGATTCCCAATTTATCAGTCACTCTCTTTGCGTCATCATCTTTGGAATGCTCCCAGATACGCATATAGATTCCGATAACTTCAAATCCCTTATCTTTAAGTAAAGCGGCAGCAACTGATGAATCCTTTCCGCCGCTCATTGCTACAACTACTCTTTTTTCCATCTTTGTTAATTCTTCCACAATGGCGACATAGAACGGAGCTTCTCTACAATTTTTGGCAGGACATCTAAAACAAAATCAATATCTTTTTCTTTTGTATGTCTGCCCAGAGTAAACCTCAAAGAGGCATGCGCTAACTCATGTGATAACCCAAGCGCCAGTAAAACATGTGACGCTTTCAGACTTGATGAACTACAGGCAGAACCTGTAGAAGCAGCAATTCCTTCCATGTCCAGATTAAGCAGCAAAGATTCCCCTTCTACAGATTCAATGGAGATATTGACATTGTTAGGAAGTCTTCTTGTATAGTGTCCGTTTAATCGAACATGTTCAATTTTCTCAAAGATACCTTTTATCAGTTTATCTCGTAAAACGGACAATGCCTTTACCTCATCATCCATCGTTCTTTCCGCAATCTCCACTGCTTTACCAAATCCAACAATAGCCGGTACATTTTCTGTAGATGCCCGACGTTTTCTCTCTTGTTCTCCTCCATGCATAAAGGATGTTACTCTTGCGCCTTTTCTTATATAAAGCGCTCCAATTCCCTTGGGCCCGTATATCTTATGGCTGGATATACTGAGCAGGTCTACATTAAGTTCATCAACATTTATGGGAAGATGTCCAAAGGTCTGGACAGCATCTGTGTGAAAAAAGGTTCCCTTTTCTTTGGCAATTTTACCTATTTCCATTATAGGCTGAATTGTCCCTATCTCATTACTTGCATGCATAATAGAGATAAGGATAGTCTTATCAGTAATCGCCTTTTTCACAGTCTTCGGATCTAACAGACCATCTTTGTTTACAGGAAGATAGCTTACCATAAAACCAATCTTCTCTAAAAACCTGCATGACTCAATTACTGCAGGATGTTCAATAGACGAGGTAATAATATGATTCCCTTTATTCCGATTGGCGTATGCTGCGCCCTTTATAGCAAAGTTATCACTTTCCGTGCCTCCGCTGGTAAAGATAATCTCCTCCTGCTTTGCACCCAAAAAAGAGGCTATTTTTTCTCTCGCTTTCTCTATTGCTGCTTTGCCTTCCTGACCAAAGGAATGGATGCTCGAAGGATTGCCAA
>JAGMBN010000176.1 GCA_023129655.1 bacterium
TAAAAACTTTTTCCTGTATCTCTCTGGAAAGAATTCTTATACTGCCGCTGCATATTTCAACGCCGTTTAATACCAGATCATAGGATCTTGACATTATTTTCTCAGGAGCAGTATCAAATAATGGAATATCTTCTTCTCTGGGTGCTGTAAAGGGATGATGCTCCGACTGAAACCTTCTATCTTCTTCATTCCATTTTAGTAATGGATAATCCGTGACCCAGACAAATTCAAACTTGTTTTCATCTATAAGACCCATCTTTTTCCCAACATAGTTTCTCACATCTTTTAATGAATTAGCAACAATTTCCAGAGTATCAGCAACAAACACAAGTAAATCTCCAGCTTCTACGCACATTTTCTTTGATAGCAGGTTAATCTCATCTTCTTTAAAAAACTTGATTATAGGAGATTTCATTCCATCTTCTGCAACTCTTATCCATGCCATTCCCTTTGCGCCGCCTGCGCATGCAATTGAAGTGAGATTTTCTATTTCCTTTAATGAAATCTTAGCCCCGTTTTTAATGTTTATTGCTTTTACCTGCCCGCCATTTTCAATAACCTTTTTAAACACGTTGAACGAGGTGTTTTTGAAAACATCTCCAAGGTCTGCAAACTCAAGCCCGAACCGGATGTCGGGCTTATCGGTTCCGTATGTGTCCATTGCATCCTTGTATGTAAATCTCTTAAAAGGTGTTTTTATTTTTTTATCCAGAACTTCACTGAAAATACGAGACACCAGCCCTTCAGTCAATTTATAGATATCCTCTTCATCTATAAATGACATCTCTATGTCTATTTGAGTAAATTCCGGCTGTCTGTCAGCTCGCAGGTCTTCATCTCTAAAGCATTTAGCGATCTGGAAATATTTATCTACGCCTGCAACCATCAGAATCTGTTTAAAAACCTGTGGAGATTGAGGTAAAGCGAAAAAATTACCTGGATGAATGCGGCTTGGAACAAGATAATCTCTTGCCCCTTCAGGAGTGCTTTTCGTAAGTATTGGTGTTTCTATCTCTATAAAGCCTTGATTAGACAAATAGCTTCTTGTAGCCTGATATACTTTATGTCTTATAACCAAATTTTTCAACATTGATGGCCGACGCAGATCAAGATACCTGTATTTTAATCTTATATCCTCTGCTGTGTCTATATTATCCGTAATTTCAAACGGCAATGCCTTTGATTTAGAAAATATCTTTATCTCTTCTGCGAATATCTCTATTTCCCCGGTTGGAATACCGAGATTGATCGTATCGGAAGTTCTGTTTTTCACTTCTCCGCTTACTGCAATAACCCATTCGTTCCTTATACTGCTTGCTGTCTTATGTGTCTCTGCATTGACCTCAGAGTTGCATACAATCTGCACAATCCCCTCCCTATCAGCAAGATCAATAAACAGCACACCTCCATGGTCGCGTAATTTTCTCGCCCATCCCATTACAA
>JAGMBN010000177.1 GCA_023129655.1 bacterium
TGAGACAATATCAAAGGCAATAATAGAAACAAAACTAGCCTCATTATTAAGGAGGATCAAAAGAAGTCCATCCGGAGACTTTGTTAAAGGCGAAACAATTAATCCCTCATACATATCCTTTCTTGTTGAAAAGCCTAAAGAAGATAGAACTCTCTCGTCTTTCCCACAATGGCTTAAGTTCTTACTTCCTCTTTTCAGCGGAATATATACTGTTGATAATCTTGATTATGTATTAAGAGACTCATATATAACAGGGTTTTCCAGAGGCATTATTGATCTTGAACGCATTCTGCATTATACGTTTATAACCTCCAAAGGTTTAACGTTTCATGGCGCTGGAAAGACAGCGCTGCTCAATTTTGTTAATGCCAGATTAAGTCTTTATTCCGCTGTATATTATCACAGAGCTACAAGGTCCATAGACCTGTGTTTAAAGGATATATTCCCTGAAACAATGAAAGTAATTTTTGAAAATAAAAATCCAATAAATCATCTCAATGATTATTTGTATCTTACAGAATGGTCACTGTTTGAGAGCGTAGGTAAATGGAGACATAGTAAAAATCAGAGTAAGAGCCGGCTTGGCAGGGAATGGAATAAGATTCTTATGAGACAAAGGCAGTGGAAAATGGTTTATGAGAAATTTGAAAGATTAAAGGATACAGAAAATTATGCGGATATTTTCTATTCGGATGTTAAAGGATTAGAAGCAAAAGTAAAGGAGAATCTCTCTCCTAATAAGATAGATTTTCGTATAGACATCCCTGCACTCGATCCAAGGCCTGATAATCCAATGGCTATGGGAGACAAGCAGATCTTCTTATATGAGCCTGCATCTGGAAAGGTTCAGAAAGAAACGCTGAAAGAGCTGCTTGAATTTGTGCCTTCCAGAGTCTATCTTTGCAGAATATACGCTCATAACGATAAATATAAAAAGGAACTAGTTAGAGCATTTGAGGAAATATTCAGAACAAGAGAAGCTCTGTCTACAAATATTTAGGCGCTGTAGGCTGAAAGAAATTCTGCGTGGAAAGTTGATTAACTTCTAAAAGATAAGATTGTAGGAAATAGATAATCATGAATCAATACATAAGAATCCTAAAATTTGTAAAACCATACTGGAAGAGGATACTGGTAGCGGTAGTATGTATGTTCATTCTTCAATTCTGCACTATTGGGTCAATAGGAAGCATAGTGGTATTTATGGATAATATCCTGTCAGCGGATAATATCTCCTCAAATATACCAATTCCTCTTACTCTTAAGGGAGAACTCTTTGGGCATAAGGTGGCTATAACTCCTTTGACAGCGGAATTCACTGTGTTTGCATGGTTGAGATTGCTGGTTTTATTTATAATTTTTATTTATATTTTGAAAGGATTTGCCTATTTCGCTCAAAGTTATTTAATAACGTATGCCGGTCTTAG
>JAGMBN010000178.1 GCA_023129655.1 bacterium
CTCTGATTTGTTTCTGCGTTTTTATTTCATCCGGCAAAACATTAAGCAGAACATTAGGAAAGTTCCTAATCAAGCCTATAATTGAACACAAAGAAGTTTCACATTGATTTGCAATAGAAATTTTTTCTTCAGGATTAAATATTTCCACAGGCATGTCAAAACCCTTGGACAAATTTTCGCACAGTTTATTATGGGCTTTCCCGCTTACAAAAATACTTGTTATCTCTCTATTATCTTTCTTATAGGAATTGAGAGACTTTGTTATTTCTTCTAAAAGGGATTCCTGTGTTCTGTTCTCAGACAGGAAAACATTCCTCGCAAGAGAAATGTTTCTCGTATAAACTAATTCCCCATTAAATATAACTTGAATATCAACTGAAAACATATCTATATCAATAAAAGCAACAGGCTTATTTATTTCAGGATGTTCTTTGATAAAGGCAGAGGCAGCAGCTTGAGAACTTAATTCGATATATTCCGGATTTAATTTCAGATCCCTTAATAACTCAAGCTGCTTGTTTATAACATCTTGATGAACAAGAACCAACATTACCCGGGAATAGCCATCTTTATTACTCTTTATAACCTTAAAAGCTGTAACAAGCTCATCCTTAGAATATGGAAGCTGCTTTTCAGCTTGGAACTGTACCATATGCGCTATTTCTTTTTTACTAACCGACGGTAGATTTAAATATCTGATTGTTACAAGACTTCTCGGAATACAAGCTATAACCTTTTTAGGCTTGATTTTCAGATTGCTGATTATATGTTTAAGCTTTGCCGCCTTTTCATTATCGCTCGTAGTTTTCTCTGCTGTAAGGGATAAAATTTTTATTTCGGATTCCCTTCTCTCCTGTATGCCTTGAACAACTTTTATACTGTTTTGTCCTATTTCAATGCCTGTAATTACGTGCCTGCTATAAACAAAAGATTTTATAGCAGTAATTTTTAATTTTAAATTTCTAATTTTATAATTTTTAAATATTCGCAAAGTCATGTTGTTCACTGAGCCTTTATGCTTAGAAATTAAAGAATTGATTAAAAATTTTCTTTTTAGTTTTCATGCCAATATTTTATCTTTATATTATCTTCTTCTCTTTGTAAAACAACATCCACTCTTTTTGCAAGTTTACTATTATTTAACACGCTTGTCACATTTGCCGTGAAAACACTTGAACGTACAGCCAAGTATTCTGCCTGTATAAGAGCGGTTAAGGTTTGCTTTTGTTCAGATGTTAAGTCTAAATTTGGGATAATACTCTCAAGCGTTTTGAAAGAATATAAATCCTCCTCCCCGCCATCCTGACTTCTGTAATCCAAGATTTGCTGCGCAAGCGCATCATCCATTCCCAAACTCATAAAGACTTCCTTTTCTGCAGTGTTTATATTAATTTTCCCGTCTCCATAAATTGTGATATATGGTTTTA
>JAGMBN010000179.1 GCA_023129655.1 bacterium
CATTACCCGGAGGATTAACAGATGGAATCCTGACCAATTCTTGAGTAAATTTGATTGAATCGTTTAATAATGAGTCAATCTTGTAAGATGTCTTTTGTTTTTTGAGCATTTTATTCCTTCTCTGCAGTTCTCCCAGTTTTAAATCACTTAAAATATATCATAACAGGCTTTAATCGTCAATTCAGACAAGGAATAAATCGAAGAATCGATTCCTTCAGGACTTGTGCTTATTTTTATTGACGTAAAATTGACTTTTGAGTGACGTTAAAATAGAATAGCTAACAAAACAAGAGAGACAAAGACAATAAACGTAAAAGGAGATATAAAAAATGGGTATGTGGATTGGAAGAGGAAGGAAAGCGCGAAGGTCCTATGGGTTTGATGAAATAGCGCTTGTGCCTGGAAATTTGACTGTTAATCCAAATGATGTTGATATTAATTGTGAAATAGGAAATATAAAACTAAATATTCCAATCATGGCAGCTGCGATGGATGGTGTGGTTGATCCAAAGCTTGCAATTGAGATGTCAAAACTCGGCGGAATTGCTGTCATGAATCTAGAAGGTATTCAGACAAGATATGAGGAACCTGAATCAATTCTAAAGAACATTGCAAAAGCAACACCTGAAAAAGCTACGAAACTCGTTCAAGGCATCTATAACAAACCCATAAAAGAAGATTTAATCATAAAAAGAATAAGAGAGATTAAAAAAGCAAAAGCTTTGTGCGCAGTATCGTCTATTCCACAGAGAGCCGAACGTTTTGGAAAGCTGGCACAAGAAGCAGGAGCAGATATGTTTGTTGTGCAATCAACAGTTATATCAATAAAGCATATATCCAGTGAATACAAAACAGTTGATTTCACACAACTCTGCAAGAGTATGAAAATTCCTGTAATAATAGGTAATTGTGTTACTTATTCTATGGCTCTTGAGCTTATGGCTACAGGAGCAGCTGGAATATTTGTCGGAATAGGGCCAGGTGCAGCGTGTACTACGCGAGGAGTGCTTGGAATAGGCGTTCCGCAGGTTACTGCTACATGCGACTGTGCAGCAGCAAGAGACTTTTATTATAAGCAGACAGGAAAATACGTTTCCATTATTACTGACGGAGGCATGTCTTTAGGCGGAGATATTGCTAAGGCATTTGCATGTGGCGCAGATGCAGTAATGATCGGTTCTGCCCTGGCTCGCGCAAAAGAAGCCCCAGGCAGAGGCTTTCACTGGGGTATGGCAACTCCTCATGCTAATCTACCAAGAGGGACAAGAATAAAAGTAGGCACAACAGGTTCTTTGAAACAGATACTTTCCGGTCCTGCGGAATTGGATGATGGCTCGCAAAATCTTGCAGGCGCTTTAAAAACTTCAATGGGTAATCTTGGCGCAAGAAACATAAAAGAAATGCAGCTAACGGAT
>JAGMBN010000018.1 GCA_023129655.1 bacterium
AATCCAAGAAGCGTTGTATGAGATACTTTCTTAACCTGTTTTATTATTGCTCTGTCTATTTCTTTTCTTCTGTGCCCATGAATGTTAACCCAGAGAGATGAAACACCGTCAAGATATTTTTTGCCGTCAATATCAATGAGAAAAGAATCATACGCTTTCTCTATTATAATCGGCTCCTCTTTTCCATACTCCTGCATCTGAGTAAATGGGTGCCAGATATGATCCAGATCAATCTGCTTAAGCCTCTTTTTTACATCCTTATGCACAATTACCCTTAGCTATGCTTACAGCTGCTTCTGCTAATACCTGATTGGAATTAATAAATGGGATAGGCACTGTTTCCGAATCTACCACAAGTGGGATCTCAGTACATCCGCCTATTATAAGTTCTGCGCCATTGTTTATAAGATTATCAATTGCATTATAGATTAGTTTCTTGCTCTTTCCTTCCAAATATCCACACTTTATTCCTTTTGTCCCGTATATTGCTTCAGTAACCATGTTCTGTGCTCTCTCATCAGGCTTGATTACCTCTATACCAAAATCCATTAACTCTTTCTGATACAACCCGGCTTTTATTGTGCCTTGAGTAGATAGTAATCCTGCTTTCCTGATATCAGGATATTCTTTATGAATCTTTTTTGCAACTTCTCTTATCATGTGGACTATTGGAATTTTAAGATGACCTTTAAGTTCATCATAGAAGAAATGAGCTGTATTACATGGGATTATAATAAAATTCGCTTTTGCCTGCTCAAGCATTTTCCCTGATTCTATTAATGCAGGAACAGGACTTTCGCCCTTCTCAAATATTGCCTGAGACCTGTCTGGAATTTTGGGATTATTATCAATAATTATATGAATATGTTCCTGATCATTTTTAACAGAAGTGAGCTGTAATATTCGTTGAAAAATATCAGAAGTTGCTGCAGGTCCCATTCCGCCTATAATGCCAATTATTTTTTCTTTCATAAAATATTCACTGTCTGTCCAACATCCCTCTTAATCCCCCTTCAAAGGGGGACTTTTTGTTTTTCGCCCCACCGTTTTAATTCCCCCTTTGAAGGGGGATTAAGGGGGATGTTTCATTTATAGCTCTGGCAACTCTCTTGCCCACTCCCATAGCCTCAATTACCGTAGCTGCGCCTGTTACAATGTCTCCTCCGGCATATACTCCCTCAAGAGAGGTTTCTCCTGTAATATCATCAGCAACTATATTCCCTTTTTTGGTTAATTTCAACCCTGGAGTCATGGATAAGAGCAAAGGATTTGGTCCCTGTCCGATTGCAATAACAATTGTATCTATATCTGTTAAATACTCTGACCCGTCTATGGGAAGAGGTCTTCTTCTTCCTGTATCATCAGGTTCTCCAAGTTTCATTTTAAGGCACTTTACCTGCTTAACCCAGCCCTTATCATTCCCTATTATCTCAATAGGCAGTGTAAGCAGATCAAGTTCAATCCCTTCTTCCTCAGCATGATGAATCTCCTCAGCCCTTGCAGGCATTTCAGAACGCGAACGGCGATAAATTATGCAAACCTTTTTTGCCCCAAGACGTCTCGCAACTCTTGCTGAATCCATAGCCACATTCCCTGCCCCAACTACAGCAACTTTTTCTCCTACCTTGATTGGAGTGTCATACTCAGGGAACTTGTAAGCCTTCATAAGATTTGCTCTTGTAAGAAATTCGTTGGCAGAATAAACACCATTATAATTTTCACCCGGTATTCCAAGAAAATACGGAAACCCTGCGCCTGTACCAATGAATACAGCTTTATAACCTTCGCTAAATAATTCCTTAATTGTAACAGTTCTTCCAACTATAATATTTGTCTTGATCTCCACTCCCAGATTTTTAACATATTCTATCTCATAATCAAGAACATCTCTCGGCATTCTGAATTCAGGAATGCCGTATCTTAACACCCCTCCGGGCGCATGCAGAGATTCAAAGATAGTAACCTTCCAACCAGTTTTTGCCAAATCTCCAGCGCACGTCAACCCAGCCGGACCTGCCCCTATAACCGCTGCTTGTGGTCTGCCCTCTGCCCTTTGCCCTCTGCCCTTTGCCCTTTGTTTTTTGTTTTTTCTCCCCCAGTCCGCAACAAATCTTTCCAGCCTCCCAATTGCAACAGGTTCTCCCTTTTTCTTCAAAGTGCATTTTATTTCACATTGTGTCTCTTGAGGACAAACACGACCGCAAATAGCAGGAAGATTATTCTTCTCCTTCAGTACATCCAGAGACTCAGAAAATTTGCGTTCTGCAATAAGTTTTATAAATCCTGGAATATCTATATCCACAGGGCATCCAGGCATACATGGAGCTTTTTTACATTGCAGGCATCTTTTTGCTTCTGCAACTGCCTGATCTTCAGTATATCCCAATGCAACCTCACTAAAATTTTTTATTCTATCCTGCGGCAGCTGCTCAGGCATTATGAGTCTTTTTTGCATGTGCATGACTCCTTTTCTTCTTCCAAAAATCTGGCATTTCTGTTTGTCAGCTCGTCAAAATCAACAAGATGTCCATCAAATTCAGGACCATCAACACACGCAAATTTTACTTCATTCCCCACAGTTACTCTGCATGAACCGCACATACCAGTGCCATCCACCATTATAGGATTAAGATTAACAACTGTCGGAACGTTGAACTGCTTTGTCATAAGACATACAAACTTCATCATAATTATAGGACCAATAGCTATGACCAAATCTATCTTCCTTTTTGTCAATATCTCTTTTAACGGGTCTGTAACAACTCCTTTTCTTCCGTATGAACCATCATCTGTTGTAATAAACAATTCATCACTGATCTTCCGCATTTTGTCTTCAAGAATAATCATATCTCTGCTTCTTGCTCCAATTATTGAGAGAACTTCGTTCCCTGTTTCCTTTAATGCCCTGGCTTCAGGATATATAACCGCTGCGCCGACTCCTCCTCCGATACATACAACTGTCCCAATCTTCTCTACTCTTCCGGGATGTCCAAGAGGTCCTGCAACATCAATTAAGGAATCCCCTTTCTTCAGCATTCCTAATTTCCCAGTTGTTTTTCCAACCTCTTGAAATATTATGGTAATACTGCCTGTCTTTGGATCAAAATCATTTATTGTAAGAGGTATTCTTTCGCCTGTTTCATCTATTCTAAGTACTATAAATTGCCCTGGCTTCGCTTTTCTGGCTATTTCCGGTGCTGAGACCTTCATGCTCTTTATTTCTTTGGACAACTGTTTTACATCTAATATTTTGTACATATTGAATTGCCTCTTTTTATAACGCCAAATTTCAAATGAAAACATATTAGGGCAGATACATGGATCTGCCCCTACATTTTCCCAATTTAAACATTGTAGGGGCGGAGCTTGCCTCCGCCCATTTCCATTTTTAATATACTTTAGCATTTATCAATTTACAAGCGGAAAAATCTGCGAGTAATGTTTACAAAAACTGATACATTATGTTAGAATGTATTTGTTTTTGTTGACTAAACTATTATGTAAATAGGAATGAGGAGATAAGATGAGCATAAGACAAAATGTGTTGGAAAAGATTGGCGGTGTTAAATTGAGCATGGATAAGTTGCCTAAAAAAGCGTCAAGCTATTTTGGCGAAAACACGTTTAGTATTTCTGTAATAAAAAAGCACATAAGCAAAAAGACCTTTGCTGCATTTAGACATTGGCTTGACGAAGGGAAAATAATCAGCATGAAAGAAGCAGATGAAATGGCAAAGGCTATGAAGGATTGGGCAATTGCAAAAGGAGCAACTTATTATACGCACTGGTTTCAGCCTATGACAGGTCTTACAGCTGAGAAGCATGATAGTTTTATTTCGCCTAATGGAGAGGGCAGGGCTATTGAGAAGTTTAGCGGATCAATGCTTATTCAAGGGGAGCCTGATGCATCAAGCTTTCCAAGTGGAGGTATAAGAACTACCTTTGAAGCTCGTGGATATACAGCATGGGACCCTTCAAGCCCTGCGTTTATTATAGAATGCGAACTTGGAAAAACTCTGTGTATCCCATCCATATTCATTTCATATCATGGAGAAGCGCTTGATAAAAAACTTCCTCTACTGCGCTCGGATGAGGCTATTAACAAAGCAGTGATGGGGCTTTTAAAACTTTTCGGGCATAAGGATATAAAAAAGGTCTTTTCAGATTGCGGCGCTGAACAGGAATATTTTTTAATAGATAAGCGATTTTATAGAATGCGACAGGATTTGCTTATGACAGAGCGCACACTGATTGGAGCATCATCTCCAAAAGGACAGCAATTGGAGGATCAATACTTTGGCTCAATTAAAGAGCGCGTTATAAATTATATGAATGACGTAAGTATTGAGGCGTATAAATTAGGCATTCCTTTAATGACCAGACATAATGAAGTTGCTCCTCACCAATTTGAGTTTGCTCCTGTTTTCGAGGATTCCAATATTGCAGCGGATCACAATCAGCTTCTTATGGATATTATCAAAAAGATTGCCTTAAAACATAATCTGGTGTGCCTCTTACACGAGAAACCGTTTGCAGGTATAAATGGAAGTGGGAAGCACATTAATTGGTCTTTGTCCGATAATAAGAAAAATAATCTTTTTAATCATGGTAATACGCCGGAAGACAATTTGCGGTTTCTGGTATTATTCATAGCTGTAATTCGTGCTGTTTATAAACATGCGGATCTGTTAAATGCCAGTATAGCATCAGCCGGCAATGAACACAGGCTTGGAGCTAATGAAGCTCCGCCTGCGATTATGTCAGTGTTTATCGGCGATCAGCTGACAAAGGTTCTTGATACAATAGAGAAAGGTAAAAAGGCGGAATTCAGCAAAAAGGATATTGTGAATCTTGGCATTGGCAAATTACCAATCTTTAATAAAGATGTAGTTGACAGGAACAGAACCTCTCCGTTTGCTTTCACAGGCAACAAGTTTGAATTCAGAGCAGTCGGCAGTTCCCAAAATATTTCAACGCCTATTATGGTTATTAATACAATCGTCGCAGAGTCAGTGGATTATATTGCGGATAGAATAAAAAAGGAGTCTGGTCACAAGAATTTTAATTTGAAGGTGATGTCTGTATTGAAAAAGATCGTTAAAGAAACCAAACCAATTAGATTTGAAGGAGATAATTATTCTAAAAGCTGGATAAAAGAAGCGAGGCAAAGGGGGCTGCTCAATGAACCCTCAACACCTAATGCGCTTAAAGCTCTTATTAAGGAGGAGAACATAGCGCTGTTTGAGAAGTATGGCGTGCTTACAAAGGGAGAGTTAGTTTCAAGGTATAATATATGGATGGATATGTATTGTAAGAAGCTGGAGATTGAAGCCAATACTTTGCGTGAAATGGTGGACTCAAATGTAGTGCCGGCAGGCTTTGATTATCAGGGGCTTCTTGCAGGGAATCTTACGGATATAGTTGATTTAAGGGAAAATGCTGATTTGAAGATTAAAGAAGAAGTTTTTGATGATCTCAAAGATCACTTAATTGATGTAACGGATAAGATATATTATGTGAGAAAACATACTCGCAGGATGGAGAAACTTCTAAAGAAAGCCAACAGTCTGAGAGTAGGGGAGAGGGCTGATTTGTTTTTTGAAGAATTAAAACCGCTGATGGAACATATAAGAAAACATGTTGATGAACTTGAGTGCGTTGTAGCTGATGAGCATTGGGATCTACCGAAATACAGAGAGATGCTGTTTGTGCAGTGAAGGGAGGCACAAAGTGACAAAGGCACATAGGCACACAGGGCTAAGCTAAAAAATGGATAATATGTCAGAGAGAATAGTTTCATGGCTTAAAGAGCAAGTGGAAAAGGCAGGAGCAAAAGGCATAGTTTTTGGTCTTAGCGGAGGCATTGATTCCGCATGTGTGGCAGTGCTTTCAAAAAAGGCTTTTGGAAATAATTGCCTTGGATTAATGATGCCGTGCGAGAGCCATAGCGACGATGAAGAAATGGCATTTCTAGTTGCAAACAAGTTCTCAATTCCAGTTAAGAAAATATCTCTGGATGAGCCATTTAGGGAGCTTTTAAAAATTCTGCCCTCTTCAGACAATCGTCTCTCCATAGCAAATGTAAAGCCGAGACTCAGAATGCTAACGCTATATTACTTTGCCGGCAATTATAACTACCTTGTTGCAGGGACAGACAATAAAACAGAGGCAATGTTAGGTTATTACACCAAATACGGAGATGGCGGAGTGGATATTCTGCCTATCGGCAATTTATTTAAGACTCAGGTAAGGCAGTTGGCAAAAGAGTTAGGCATACCAGCAGAGATTATAGAAAGAAAACCATCTGCAGGGTTGTGGCAGGGTCAGTTTGACGAAGATGAAATAGGACTTTCATACGATGAGATGGATACTATTCTAAAAGCAATAGAAACTAATAATACAGGGGATATAGATAAAGCAAAGCTGAATAAAATAATGGGAATAATATCCAAATCACAACATAAACGAGATCCTATTCCTGTATTTCGATTTTAGGTGTTTTCAACCATTTAGTTTGCTGCAACAGCAACTGATTCAGCAGGCTCTTCCATAAGCGATGGATTAATCTGCTCTTTATCTATTTTTATCTCATGCCCTCTATAGCATTTTTCACAGACTTCCTTGTTGTTCTTAAAATACACTGAGTCTACTTCATTTTTGCATATTCCACATATATACATTTACTTCACCTCCTCACATTTTTATACATTTGCGTTTCAAGCCACTCGTCTATTGTGTTTCTCTTAAAACGCCATTGATTTGAGAGTTTCACAGCAGGAATTTTTGCATTATTAGCAAGTTTGTAAACTGTTCTCTCATTCATTTTAATGTAGCCAGCCAACTCTTTTATAGTCATTATTTCACTCATATACAAAATAATAACATCAAAATACATAAATGTCAAGAAAAAAGTTTATTTTTAGATAAAAATAACATTGAACTACCTTGTAATACAATAAACTGACAGTTCTAGATATTTTCAATTCGCTTGATTTTAGTTTGTGGAACTATTACACTAATCCTCATATTGGATATTAGGGATTTCAAAAGAATGGAATTAAGAATTAAGAATTTAAAATTAATAATTGTCTTTATTCTGCTTCTGTCTTTTCTAATTCGCATAGCTTATATTCTTACCTTGGATAATACATTACTTACTGGCCCTGATGCAGGCATGTACGATAAATTGGCTGCAAATTTCTTAAGTGGGAAAGGGTTGATACTTAACGATGGAAGATGTTCGTTCAGGCCATGTCTTTTCCCTTTATTCTTAGCTGGTGTATATTCTCTTTTTGGGCACTCATATTTAGCTGCTAAAATAATTCTAGCTGTTATAAGTTCTTTTACCTGTCTTCTGATTTATTGGCTTGGCAAAGAGAGCTTTAATAAAAGCACAGGGCTTATAGCAATGGGAATATCTGCAATCTATCCAAAATTTGTTTATTACAGCGCCCAGCTGTGTACTGAAACGTTATACATGTTTTTTCTTGTATTAAGTTTCCTTTTTCTAATTAAATATCGTCATAGTCTTTTCTTTTTCCATATAATGCTCGCAGGGATGTTTTTTGCGCTGGCTTCTCTTACCAGGTCAATATTGTTTGCTTTTTTTCCTTTAGTTCTTATCTGGTTAGTAATTGGAATGAAGAGCAAGAAGAAAGCTTTTATGCATTTTTTAGTTTTTGCGTTTACTATTCTTTTAACAATGTCTCCGTGGATTGGAAGAAATTATAGGCTGCATCACGCTTTTGTACCTACTACTACAGAGGGAGGATACTCGTTTTGGATTGGCAGTAATCCTTTGGCCACTGGAGGCGGACATTGTTATAGCTCGGACTCTACTGCATTTGATAAACTTTCTGAAGTTGATAGAGATAGACTCTATTACAAAATGGGTTTTGATTATATAAAGAAGAACCCTTCAAAGTTTATTCAACTGGCATTTAATAAATTCCTCAGATTTTGGCGGATATATCCTCACCAGAGAGATGAAATAAAAAAGGGAGTAATAGTGGATTTGAGAATTGATTTGAAGTATGTGATTATTGGAGGAATCTCTTTTGGTGTAATTCTTCCTTTCTTTATTTTTGGCCTTATAGTTTCCATGTTCATGTGGCGTAAAGTTCTATTGTTCCATTTGTTAATTGTTTATTATACTTTAATACATATGATGTTTTTTGCAGTCACCAGGTCTCGAGCGGTTATAATGCCATTCATAATTATTATTGCGTCTTACGGAGTTTTGGTTCTTTTGTGCGGGTTTTCAAACAATCATTTATCTGAGGGCATTTAGATATGAGAAGAATAACAGTAGGTGATTTTAAAATAACAGAGAAAGAGAAGAAGAGAGTACTGGAAGTATTAGGGACTAATCGAATTTCAGAGGGAAAGTTTGTAAGAGAATTTGAGGATAAGTTTGCCGAATATATTGGGGTAAAAGATGCTGTTTTAGTAAATTCAGGGACATCTGCTTTAATAGCGGCTATGACTGCAATTTCATACAATAAGGACAAGAATAATAAAGCAAAAAAGGTAATAACCACTCCTTTGAGTTTTATTGCTACGGTTAATGCTATTGTTCTAAGCGGATTTGAACCTGTGTTTGCAGACGTAGAAGAAAGAACTTTTAGTATTGACCCAAATTCAATTGAGGACTTATTAAAAACATCAAATAATCCCGAAGAATTTCTATTAATCCTGCCTGTTCATTTACTAGGCTATCCCTGCAGGATGGCAGAGATAAACGAAATCGCTGAAAGATATAATTTGTTGGTATTGGAAGATGCTTCTCAGGCACATGGCAGTTTGTATCATAATAAAAAAGTTGGTTCTCTTTCCTTGTTGTCAACTTTTTCTTTCTATGTAGCCCACAATATCCAGGTGGGAGAAATGGGTGCGGTTTTAACAGATAGCAATAAGATGTCTAAAATATTAAGAAAGATAAAGGTTCATGGACGAATTTGTGATTGCAAAATTTGCAGAAGGAACGAAGGTTTATGTCCATATTTAACGGGAGACAAAAGATTAGACAATGATACAGATCCGCGTTTTACTCATGATCTAATTGGCTATAATTTTAAAACAACAGAAATTCAGGCAGCTCTGGCAACAGTTCAACTTGAAGATATAGAGAGTAATCTTCAAAAAAGAAGAGAGAATGTAAAATTTCTGAACGAACAGCTTAATAATTATCAGGACATAATCAGTCTTCCTCTCTATAGTGAGAACATTAGTTATCTGGCTTACCCGATAGTTTTAAAACCAAAATGCAAGTTTTCCAGAAGGGAATTAAGGCTGAAATTGGAAAATAACGGAATTGAGACTCGCCCATTATTCGGTTGTATCCCTTTACACCAGCCTGCATATGAAAAATATAAAGATTTTTATAAGAATAAGTTGCCGCATGCAGATTATTTAGCTCAAAATGGCTTTTATATAGGGTGCCATCAGTATCTAACAGAAGAAGACTTGGATTACATAGTCAAGGTTTTTAAATTAATTCTTGGATAATTGGAATGAAAATTGCAGTAGTAATTCCCACACTTAATGAGGCAAAAAATATAATTGCTTTGATCGGCGAATTACTAAAGCTAAACTTGAATATAGATATTTTAGTTGTGGACGATAACTCTCCGGATGGAACAGCTGAGATTGTAAAAAAAAGTTTCAAAAAAAACGGAAATATCTTTGTTCTTCTGAGACAAAATAAACGAGGCAGGGGAAGCGCCTGTATAGATGGGTTTAAATATTTTCTATCCAACGGTAAGAGATATGATTGTATTTTTGAAATGGATGCTGATTTCTCGCATGACCCAAAAGAGATTAGTTTGTTTTTAGAAAAAATATCGGGATACGATATGATAATAGGTTCTCGCTATCTTAAAAAAAGCAGGATTATAAATTGGAGTCTCAAGCGAAGAATTTTTAGCAAATTAGCCAATTTCTACGCAAGATTGTTATTACAAATCCCTATAACAGATTATACAAATGGTTATCGCTGTTACAGATATAATGTGCTTAAAAATATTGATTTTAATTTTGTTAAAGAAAATGGATATGTTGTCTTGGCTGAAATAGCTTATCAGATGTTTCTAAAAGCATACAGTATCGGAGAAGTACCCACTTTATTCGTTAATAGAAAAAGAGGAATATCTAATTTGAATTTTAGAGAAATATGGCACGCATTTAAAAGAATAACTGTTTTGAGATTCAGAGTTAATACATTATGAAATCAAATATCTTAATTATAAAACTTGGCGCTTTAGGTGACGTAGTTCGAACCACATCGCTGCTACGGGTTTTGGACGGCAATATTTTTTGGGTAACTGCAAAAAGCGCTTTGCCGTTATTACCTGCTGATAAATTAAAGGTTATTGAGATAAATGAGGCAGAGACTCTCAGTAATCTTTCTTTTGATTTGATTTTATGCTTGGATGATGACTACAAAGCGGCAAATTTAGCAACAATGTTGAAAAAGAAAACGCTTATAGGCTCATATATCGATAAAAACAATTCCCTAACCTACACTGATTCTTCCAGAGAATGGTTTGATATGGGGCTAATGTCGCGATTTGGTAAAGAGAAAGCAGACGCTATTAAAAAGGCGAATAAGAAAACCTATCAGGAAATAATATTCAGGATGTGCGGAAACAAATTCAATGAAGAGGAATATTTATTGAATCAAAATCTGCCGAAGCCCAGAAAGCAAGAAAGCAGGACAATTATAGGTATTGAAGCAAGAGCAGGGGACAGGTGGCCTATGAAACAATGGAATAAGTGGCAGGAACTTGCTGCTGCTTTAAAAGCTGATGGCTGCGAAGTAAGATTTTTTGTGCAAAGGCAGCAAATTGCTGATTATGTTCAAGATATAAATGAATGTGATTTGGTAATCTGCGGAGATACTCTTGCTATGCACATTGCTCTGTCTCTCAAGAAGAGAATTGTAGCAATTTTTATCTGTACAAGTCCTACAGAAATCTACGATTATGGAAGGATGATTAAAATAACAAGCCCTTTTCTAAAAAGAGTTTTTTACAGGAGAGATTATATTCCTGAGGCGGTGAATGCTATTTCTGTTAAAACAGTATATCAGTCAGTAAGAGATTCATTATTCCATGTCAAGTAAAAACTCTGAATTAGCCATTGTAATACCAACATATAATGAAGCAGATAATATAGAATTGCTTGTTTTGACAAAAACGTTGAGAAGTATTTATGAGTTCAAGAGAAAGTGATATATAAAAGCATTTTTATTACAGCCCCTTGTATTTTAATACTACTATAATCGGATTTATATACCAGATATCCTCTGAAGCGCCGAACTGGCTGAATCTAATTCCCATGAATGAAAGAGGTTTATAAAATACCTTGCATATCTCATAGTCCTGAGATGTAAATAAATTATGAAAGAATCCTCTAGGAAGCATTCCTTTTTTAATCTCTTCAATATTATAGCTCAATCCGTACTGTATGTTTGAAGTTATAAAATACTCAGGTTTTTTCTTCTGTAACATAGAATAGTCATTACCGACTATAACTAGTTTATACCTGTTCTCATCTACGGGCGGTATTTGATGTTGCCATGGAATCTCTGTCATTCCAATAGTTGAAGATTCCTTTATGTTTTTCAAAATCCATTCTCCTGCCTCAGTACGTATGTTTTTGTCCACCAAAAGTTTTTCATAGCTCATCCCATAACAGAACGTAAATAACAGAACAAAAATGATTATGGAATAACCGATATGCTTTTTTGTGAGTTTCAACTTGTTTAATAGTTCAAACCATCCACTGCATCCAAGAATAATGAGTGAAGGAACAATGGGAAGAATATACCTGGAAACTGTTATTGAAAAGGAAGAAATAAAAACAAAGAAAAAAAGCACCCAGAATAAGAAGAGCAACACTGCTTTTTTTTCAAAAAGCTTATTCTCTCCGAAGAGGCATAATTTAATTAGAATACCAATTAAATTAAAAACAAAAAGAGGAACACCTAGTCCATATTTTAAATTGGAAATATATGGCCTCAAACTAAAAGATAAACCTGTATTTTCACTCAAGGCAACCAGAGGTTTGGGAAGAGTTATAAAGAAATATGGATTTGTTATAAAAAAGAAGAGCAAGAACACTGCAATGGTTAAGGCAAATCCTTTAAACATCTGCTTTAAATCCTTATAGCTGAGAAGAATGCCGATTATAGGTATTATCAGCGCTGTGCAAAAGGTTACCTTTGTTCCACAGGCAAGACCGGAAAATAGACCTGCTAAGAAAACTTTTTTGAAGGAAAATTTTTCAATAAATTTGGTTGTAACAAATAGACACGCCATTATCCAGAATAAACCGGGAACATCAACATACATATAATGGGCATTTAATAAAATTAGAGGTGTGAATAAAATTAAGAGACTGCTTATAAATGAACCAATATTGTTTTTAAACACCTTTTTAAATATAAAGTAACTTAAAACAATAATACTGCTCCCATATAACGCTGTTACGAATCTTCCAACTAGATAAAATTTAGCAATCTCCTCAGGGTGAAGAAAATAGAAAGCCAGATCAGAGGTAACAATAATTAAATTAAACTTGGAAAGTAAAAAAAGCAGAAACCCTATAATATATAGATACACTCCACCAACTACGAACTGATTCGGATTGAAATTCAATTTTTTGGGATTCATAGTGGATAAACTTTTTATTAGATAATACTCATCCGGATGGTAACTTCTTATGGAATTGTACAGATTTCTGGGCGCTTTTTTTTCTGCTTCTTCAGGATGATAGGCTAAATGCACTCTCATCCCTTTCCATGTTGCTTCCGGGGGATAGCCTTTAATCTTTTCTATTGTAGTTTGAATGCTATCTTTGTTTGTAAAATATAGATTATTCAGGGCTTGACAGGGAAGTCCAAATCTTATCCCACTTGTATATACATATGCAGAAATAAGTATTAAGAACAATAATACTATAATGAAAATCTTCCCTATTTTTGAGATAATAAGATTGTAGTTAAACATTATTTTAAGTATACTAAATATTCAATAATATTAAAACAAAAATAATGCCAGATAAAAAACATAGACATATTTTTATACTTTATATTTCTCTCTTTTCCTTTATTGTCAGATTTATATATTTGTATTTTTTCAGACAGCACATAATGCACATTGAGCATTCGCTTTTTGGCGATGCGTCTCAGTACATTCTGATCGCAAAAAATATTGCGCTAGGTAATGGATTCAACATGTTGCCTAATTCAAACCTTCTAGCAACCAGAGCTCCGCTTTTTCCATTTGTTCTTGCCGGAGTTTTTAAGTTTTTTGGGCAAGGTTACTGGCCGGCAAGAATTTTCCAAGTTTGTATAGGTTCTTTAGTTCCGGTTATTACCTATTTAATTGGAAAAGAGGTTGCTTCTAAAAGGGCTGCGATGATCTCAGCGTGCATTTCTGTATTTTATCCTTTTTATGTTTTCTATAGTGCATACGTCCTTACAGAGACTTTGTTTGTTCTCCTCTCCTGTTTATCCTTATTGTATTTAATCAGATTTATGAAAACAGATTACTATCAAGACTCATGCTTAGCAGGCATATTTTTGGGGCTTTCAGCGCTTACGAGACCTATCGCACTGGGATTCGGAATGTTTTTTGTAACGTGTTATTTCTTCACGTCTAAAAACAAACTTAAAGGCATTGCAATAATTTTAGCAACTATGTTTTTCTTGATATTGCCGTGGACTATAAGAAACTATGTTGTTTTTGAGAAATTTGTTCCTGTTACTACTTACGCAGGACTAGTTTTTTACATCGGAAATAATCCGATGAACAAAACTGGTGGGTGCATCAGCGGTGTTGATTTTATAGTTCCGAAAGAGACAGTGAACATGGGAGAAGTTGAAGCTTCGCAATACATGTTTAAGAAGGGGTTAGAATTTATAAGACATAACCCTCTAATTTCCCTTAAAATGAGCATAAAAAAGCTTGGGAGATTGTGGAGAGTTTTCCCTTATTGGACATCCGGCTTCACCAACATAAAATACAAATTAATAAGCCTTTTTTCCTATGGATTGATCCTTCCATTTTTTCTTATTGGCCTTTTTTTGAGTCTGAGAAACTGGAAGCTTGTTTTGCCTTTGTACTGCCTTATAATATATACTAGCATTTTCTGCATGATGTTTCCAGGTAGTATGAGATTTAGGCTTCCAATAATGCCTGCTGTTATTGTGCTAGGCTCTGTAGGAATAGATAGATTATTATGGAAAAAATTAAGGTTCTTCACATAATTACTCGCCTGATTCTGGGTGGAGCGCAGGAAAATACATTATACACAGTAGAAGGATTGATAAAGGATCCCGACTATGATGTTACACTAGTTTCAGGTCATACAACAGGTCCTGAAGGAAGTCTCGTAAGCAAGGCAAAAGATTTTGGAGTAAATTTAGTAATCATTAACGGACTGACAAGAAATATAAATCCATTTAGAGACATAATTGCTTTTTTATCTTTATATAATTTAATAAAGAAGAATGGCTTTGATATAGTGCATACGCATTCCTCAAAAGCGGGTATCCTTGGAAGATTTGCAGCAAGACTGGCAGGGAGCAGTGTAATCATACATACAATACATGGTTTGCCGTTTCATCCGTATCAGAACAAGTTTTTGAACTTTCTTTATATTCGCTTAGAGAGACTAGCCGGGAAATTCACAGATAAGATAATTACCGTGTGTGATAGTATGGCCCAGAAAGCGCAGGTTGCAGGCATAAAGCCTGTTCATGGATATGTAACGGTTTATAGCGGTATGGAATTAGGTAAATTTATAAATGAGAGAACAAGTTCCAGTCAGGCAAAAAGGAACATCAGACTGCCTGTTGACGCTAAGGTTGTAGGCAAAGTAGCAAGGCTTTTTCCTCTAAAAGGCTGCGAATATTTTATCAGCGCAGCGAAATATATTTCGGAACGTGCTCAGAATGTATATTTTTTAATTGTAGGGGATGGAATTTTAAGGGAACAATTAGAATGCAGGGTTAGGCAAATGGGATTAAAAGATAGATTTATGTTTGCTGGACTTGTTCCGCAGGATGATGTACCAAAGTTTATTGCTGCAATGGATGTAGTTGTGCATACTTCACTTAGAGAGGGACTGGCAAGAGTTATACCTCAAGCAATGGCAATGTCCAAGCCTGTAGTAAGCTTTGATATTGATGGAGCGAGAGAATTAGTACATAACAAGGACACAGGTTATCTTGTTAGACCCGAAGATACTAAAAAATTATCAGAGAGAGTAATAGATTTGCTGAATGACACAGGAAAAGCAGAGAAAATGGGCATAAACGGCAAAAAACTTGTGGATCCTACATTTCGCATAGAAACAATGATTGATAAAATAAAAGTAATATATGATAATCTGACAATAAATGCCAAATAACAAAATCCAAAATTCAAACTTATAAAATCAGCGCATAGAGGAATTGGTGTGGGAAGAGATACTTTAGATACTTTACTATTAAGGGATACTTTATTAAGGGTACGAGTGATGAGCAATAATAATCTATGGTGTTATAATAAGGTTGAGCCCTTTTTAGGCAGGAAAATATTGGAATTGGGCTCAGGGATAGGGAGAATCTCAAAATATTTAGTAAGAAAAGACAGAGAAGTAACTTTACTTGATATTGACAAGGAATATACAAATTATCTAAGAAAGAGGTTCATAAGTAACCCTGGGGTAAGAATTGTAGAAGCAGATATTTTGAAAGTAGATGAGGTATTAACTGATAGAAATTTTGATACAGTGGTGGGAATTAATATTTTGGAGCATGTGAATAATGATGTGGAAGCAGTTGAAAGATTGAAGAAAATTATTACCGCAACTGGAAGATTAGTGTTAATAGTCCCGGCACACAAAGTTCTATTCAGCAATTTTGATAAACGAGTGGGGCACTATAGAAGATATTCAAAGAAAGAGCTGCAAGATAAACTTCTAAAAGGAGGATTCTTTATTGAAAAAATAGAGTTCATGAACGTTTTAGGTCCAATAGGGTGGTTTTTGCAGTTTAGATTGCTAAAGAGGAAACGAATGTCAAAGACGACAATTCAGTTTTTTGACAAACTTGTACCTTTGATTGCTCTGATAGAGAAATATGTAAGATTTCCTTTTGGGCTTTCTTTGTTATGCGTGGCAAGATCCAAATGACCAATGAAATCCAAAATTCAAATGTTCAAAAATTTAATCCGCGAAAGGGCGAACACAGGGGTTCGCCCCT
>JAGMBN010000180.1 GCA_023129655.1 bacterium
TATGGAGCGGAATTAAAGGTTTTTTTAGAACCATTATAAATCTGGCCGCTGTTATTCTTGGGTATATTATTGCCAGCCGCTTTTATGCGTTTTTAGTTGAATTATTCAGAGAAAAGATTGGTGATTCAGTATTCATGAAAGGGTTATGCTTTATAGTGCTTTTTGTTATTAGCGCTGGAGTTATTCTAGTATTGGGGCATTTCTGTAATAAACTGATAAAAAAGTCCCCTTTAAAATGGCTTGACCATGTAGGAGGAGCATTATTTGGCTTTATTAAAGGCGCGTGCATTGTAGGTGTGCTGCTTGTTTTTTTAGTGGTTCTTCTGCCTAAGGATAGTAAATTCACAGGAGAGTCCTTTATATTTCCAAAAGCAAAGACAGTGTTTTTAGCTATGAAGGCTCTTCTGCCGCAATCTCTCAAACAAAAAACAAGCCAAAAATACGAGGAGTTCAAGAATTACTGGAAACAGACAAAAGAAAATCTTATTAAAGATAAATCAACAGAATTCTAGAGGAGGATTATATAATGGCATTATTAAAAGGCAGAATAGGATCTTTTTTAGGGGTAATATTGATAAGCGCGCTTGTAGGCAGTATAGCAGGAGAAATCTTTGGAGTACTTATTCCAACAGGTTTCTGGCATAATGCGTTTGCTGTAGGTCCAAAATTCCAGCTTGGTCCGGCGTCCTTGGATCTGGTAGTCTTAAGCATAACTCTGGGATTTGGACTAAAGATCAATCTATGCGGATTACTTGGAATTATAGTAGGTGTATTAATATATAGAAAATTATAGGGACACGGCGTGCCGTGCCCCTACTTCCAGGAATCCCTTAAGTTTTTTACTTCTAATTGGGTGACATAGTTTTTTCAAGGCTTTTGCTTCTATTTGACGGATTCTCTCTCTTGTTACATGGAATACGTTGCCTACTTCTTCCAAAGTATGAGGGTAGCCATTGTTAAGACCAAACCTGAGTCTTAATATCTTTGCCTCCCTCTCAGTAAGGGTTCCTAGAACCTCTTCTAACTGTTCTTTTAACATTACAGATGAAGTAGCAGCTGATGGAGAAACAATACTCTTATCCTCTATGAAATCTCCAAAATGGGTACCTCCCTCATCTCCTACCGGCGCTTCAAGGGATATCGGATGCTGGGCTATCTTAACTATGCCGCGAACTTTATCTATAGGCAGCTTCATTTTTTTTGCAAGCTGCTCCGGGCTGGGTTCTTCTCCAAACTCCTGTATTAGCTCACGTGATGCTCTCGCAAACTTGTTAATCGTTTCTATCATGTGCACAGGAATACGGATTGTTCTGGCCTGATCAGCTATTGCTCTTGTTATTGCCTGACGAATCCACCATGTTGCAT
>JAGMBN010000181.1 GCA_023129655.1 bacterium
TGAAGATTGCTCTCATATGTTCTACCGGCGCATTTTTTATTAATAATTCACTATGTGTAGCCGCGGCAAGTCCTATAAAGCTGCCTGCTTCAATGTGATCTGCGGATATTCGGTACTCTCCCCCCTTTAATTGCTTCACTCCTTCTATAGTTAAGATATTACTTCCTATC
Source organism: bacterium (assembly GCA_023129655.1). GTDB lineage: Bacteria > JAHJDO01 > JAHJDO01 > JAHJDO01 > JAHJDO01 > JAHJDO01. The sequence continues at coordinate 171 of JAGMBN010000181.1, forward strand.
CCGGATATTTTTGCGCCAAGAGAATTAAGAAACTTACAGAAACCCTGCACATGAGGCTCTGAAGCCGCATTAACTATGGTAGTCTTCCCTTTGGCAAACGTAGCTGCCATTATTGTGTTTTCCGTTGCCATAACACTTGCTTCATCCAGAAAAATATCCGCGCCATGGAAACCAGTCCCGATTTCTAACTTATAATCATCTCCAACACTAATGGAAGCGCCTAACGCCTTCAGAGCAAGCAGATGTGTATCAATTCTGCGCCGTCCTATTCTATCTCCTCCGGGTTTTGGTAATTTCACCTTGCCGCATCTTACCAGAATAGGAGCTGCAAACAGAAACGAGCCTCTTATTCGATGGCACAACTCAGGATTTAACTCCATCTTTTTTATAGATAATGCCTTAATTAAATACTCATGACCTCCTAATCTTTTTACATCTACTCCAATGTCTTTCATAATCTCAATCATGTCCCGAACATCACCAATGTCAGGTACATTCTTAAGTTTGACACTCTCCTCTGTCAGAAGACACGCTGCCAGTATTGCCAATGCCTCATTCTTATTTCCAGCAGGGAAGATTTCCCCTTTTAGCGGTTTTCCCCCCTGTATAATCAGCCTTTTCTGCATCTCTGTTTCCTTTCATTTCTGTTGCTTACTGATTTTATCACAAGAGATTTTCTTATGCCAGCCAATTTAAAAGATTTTTTATTCATAAGGAGTTGCAGCCCCTAAAGCGCTAAAGAGAGCTTTTGCCTTATCCAATGTTTCCTGATATTCTTTTTCCGGATCAGAATCAGCAACAATCCCTCCTCCTACTTGAAAACGAATTTCATTCTTTTTGGCAACTAATGTACGTATCAGTATATTCAAATCCATTTCACCGGAAAAACTCAAATATCCAAGAGAGCCTGTATATATTCCTCTTCTTGTTGGTTCAAGCTCCTCGATTATTTCCATAGCTCTGATCTTTGGCGCGCCGGTAATAGACCCTCCTGGAAAACATGCTTTTAACAGGTCAATCCTATCCTTTTCCTTACTTAACCTGCCTCTAACAGTAGACGTTGTCTGAAACACTGTGGAATATTTCTCAATGTCTCTTTTGCTTTCCAGATATATGGAGCCATACTCACATACCCTGCCTATATCATTTCTCTCAAGATCA